>JAZSDF010000081.1:0-12610 GCA_045531035.1 Acutalibacteraceae bacterium
ACGGCCAGAGTGCAGATGAGAACCATGTATCAAGAGTGTCGCCGTCCTGAGTAACATTTTTGCTTGAGCAATGAGGACAAGCATCAATGTCGGTTTTAGAAACGATAGTTGCACCGCAATCAGCACAGTACCACGCAGGGATTCTGTGTCCCCACCAGAGCTGACGGGAAATACACCAGTCACGGGTGCCTCTCATCCAGTTCATATAGTTTTTAGTGAATCTGTCGGGAACAAAAACGGTTTCTCCCTTTTCAACAGCTTCAATAGCGGGCTTTGCAAGAGGCTCCATGCGTACAAACCACTGCTTCGAAACCATAGGCTCAATGTTTGTGTTACAACGGTAGCAAGTACCTACCTCATGCTTGATGGGTTCAATATACTTGATATATCCGCCTTCTTCAAGGTCTGCAAGAATAGCTTTTCTTGCTTCAGATGTTGACATTCCCGCATACTTTCCGCAATCAAGAACTTCGGGTTCGTCTGCGGTTGCCTTACCGCTTGCAACAAGTTCATCGTAAACTGCCTTATCTGCTGCGCCTGTCATAAATCCATCGTAGGTAAATGTTCTTACCATGGGAAGGTTATGACGCTTACCAACCTCAAAGTCGTTGGGGTCATGAGCAGGTGTAATCTTAACAACACCTGTTCCCTTTGTCATATCGGCATGTTCGTCACAAACGATGGGAATTTCTTTGTTAAGAAGAGGAAGAATAACATGACATCCGTGAAGATGAGCATATCTTTCATCCTCTGCATTGATTGCAACGGCAGTATCGCCGAGCATGGTTTCTGGTCTTGTTGTGGCAAGCTCAAGCTTTTCGCCTGTTTCTTTAACAGTATAAAGAAGATGCCAGAAATTACCGTCCTGCTCGTCATATTCAACTTCCGCATCGGAAATTGATGTATTGCAATAAGGACACCAGTTAACCATTCTGTTGCCTCTGTAGATGAGGTCTTTTTCGTAAAGTCTTACGAAAACTTCTCTAACAGCTCTGCTGCAGCCTTCGTCAAGAGTGAAACGTTCTCTGTCCCAGTCGCATGAAGAACCCATTTTCTTGAGCTGTTCGATAATACGACCGCCGTACTTTTCTTTCCAATCCCATGCACGGACAAGAAAACCTTCTCTGCCGAGGTCATCCTTTGTAAGTCCTTCAGCAGCCATTGCTTCAACAATTTTTGCTTCCGTTGCAATTGAAGCATGGTCTGTGCCGGGAAGCCAGAGTGCATCATATCCCTGCATCCTTCTCCAACGGATAAGAATATCCTGGAGAGTGTTATCAAGAGCATGACCCATATGAAGCTGACCCGTGATGTTGGGAGGAGGAATAACTATTGTATAGGGCTTTTTGTCATTTTCTGTTTTGGCATGGAAATACTTTCCTTTAAGCCAGAAGTCATAAATACGATCCTCAACGTTTTTGGGATCATACTGCTTGGCAAGTTCTTTTGCCATATTAAATCAATCCTTTCACTTTGTAAGGCAAATAAAAAACCCGCCTCACAGATAATAATCAATGAGACGAGTATAATTCTACCCGCGGTACCACTCAAATTGCGCTTTTGCGCCGCTCTCCGGACTCTGACAAGTCCTTTGCATTAACGCAGCTTCACGGAAGGGTTCTACTTGCACTTTGCTTTCTTCCCTTCGGTTCAGGGGCTACAACTGACATACGCTGTTCATCGGCTTTCACCGACCGCCGACTCTCTGAGAACGCCTTTATGCCGTCCTCCCCGTCAAAACCTTTATTATTAAATTTGAATTATATTAACATATATCGGTTTAATTGTCAATATAATTTTTATGCAGCAATGCCGTAAAAATCAAGCAACGCAGGATTTATAACCGTATCAGTATATTCAAAGCAAGTGCTGTGACCGCCGCCTATAACCATAAGCTCCTCGGCACCCTCGATTGAACGGGTAATCATTTTTGAATGCCAACGCTGAATCATGTCGTGTTCACCGTAAATATTCAATACTGGAACTTTGATTTCGGAAATATCCTTGAATGTAAGACTCGGCTGTCCGACCATCATACCTTTGATATCTCTGCGGATTTTTGTTTCTTCATCACCCTTTATAAGCGCTTCAACACAAAGAACGATGTATTGATATGTTATCTGTATCTGGTCAAAAGTGTTTGTTCCCCATGTGTTGATATTTGAACCCATAACCACAAGAGACTCTACTCTGTCCTGATGAGCGAGAGTGAAAACAAAACCAAGGTTTCCGCCGTCGCTGAAACCGAAGATATGTGTTTTATCAATTTTGAGATAATCGAGAAGTTTAACTAAATCTTCAGCCATGGTTTCAAAATTCATTGTTCCTTCAACCCAGCCCGAATTTCCCGTACCTCTCGGAGAAACGGTTATGACCTTGAAATGCTTTGACATTTCGGGAAGTATACTTCCGTCAAGGCTATGCATATCCCCGCCGTTGGGAGGAAGCAAAAGAAGCGGTTCACCGCTCATATTTCCGTATATACCGTATTCAATTTTAACATCGCCGCAGTCAACAAAACCGTATTCTTTCATTTCTGGCACAGTTGTTTCCGCTGCAAAAGAAACAGGGCCAAGGCTCATTGTCATACATACAACAAGAAAAACCGAAATAATTTTCACTGTTAATTTCAAATCAATCATCTCCTTGATTTAATTATAACACATTAAAGAATTCTTGCAAGGTGAAAAAATGAAAAATGATAACAATATTGTTAAACACACATTAATAATGACCGCAGTAAACCTGATAATGCGTTCGGTAAGTGTCAGCTTCAATGCATATCTCACGAACAAAATCGGGTCTGCGGGAATCGGAATTTTTCAGCTTGTGATGAGTGTTTATTCCCTTGCTGTCACTTTTTCAAGCGCGGGAATAAGGCTTGCATCAACAAGAATAACCGCACAAATCAACGCTTCAGGTAAATATGACACAAACAAATCTCTCGGTCTGTGCCTCTCATATGCAGGATTTACGGGTTCATTAATCGGTTTTATCTTGCTGATATTTTCAGATTTTATCGGTGAACATTGGATAAACAATATTGAAACCGCTTTTCCGCTTAAAATCCTTGCTTTCAGCCTTCCTTTTGTTTCCGTTTCATCTTCACTCGGAGGTTATTTTACCGCAACGGATAAAACACCGCAGTTTTCATCTATTCAAATGCTTGAACAAGGTTTCAAAGCTGCCGTTACGGTTTATTTATTGAACAAAACAGCAACAATGGGAATAAAGTACTCAGTTGCATCGATTGTTGCTGGCATGACTGCGGCAGAAATTTTTTCTTTTTCTCTTGCGATGGTTTATCAAAAAATTACAAAAGAACCAAAAACAGATTTACCAGTTGTTCCGCTTTCAAATTTTTTAAGAATAACTCTGCCCGATGCAGCAGGTTCATGCGCAAGAAGTCTGTTTCTGACACTTGAACATCTTATGATTCCGAAAGGATTCCGAAAATCAGGCGCTGACAGCCAAACCGCCCTTTCGGCATACGGATGTATTCATGCCATGGCATTACCTCTTCTTTTATATCCATGCGCAATTATAACTTCGTTTGCAACACTTCTGATTCCCGATATAGCAAAAAGATATGAAATCGGTGATAAACAAGGAATTGATATTTGTGCATCAAGAACAATAAAAAGAACAGCATTTTATTCAGTTATCTGTGCATCATTTTGCTATATATTTGCACCGACACTTTCAAACATTGTTTACAAATCAAACGAAGCGGTGAAGTACATAAGAATACTGTCACCGCTTGTTCCGATAATGTATCTTGACACCGTAACCGACGGTCTGCTTAAAGGTCTCGACAAACAGATTTATTCCATGCGTTACAATATCATTGATTCACTTTTATGTGTTATTCTTGTTTATTTCATATTACCGAAATATTCTGTCAAGGGATATATATTTATCCTTTATGCAAGCGAGATGATAAATTTCTTTTTAAGCTTTAACAGACTTATTTCCGTCTGCGATATCAGAGTTTTCGCAGGACATTCAAAAGATAATTCCATGTTCTCTCGGTTGAAGAAATGCTCAGCTTCTCGCAAGGAGTATGGATATCAACAATATCCGGACCGAAAGAAACGCAGTCAAGTCCTTTGATTTTACCGCAGAAAAGTCCGCACTCAAGACCTGCATGAATTGCGGTAACAGTCATTTCTTTTCCGTACATATCCTTATAAACATCAGCCATTAAATCGCGCAGAGCGGACTCTTTTTTGTATTCCCATGCGGGATAACCGCTGTAGAAACGAATTGAAGCTGAATGTTTTCCGGCAATTTCTTCAAGTTTCGCAGACAGCTTATCTCTTTCACCGTCAACACCGCTTCTGACTGAAAAACTGCAATTGAACTTTCCGTCGTTATGTCTCATTATACCGAGATTGAGCGAAGTTTCAACAAGACCTTCAATTTCTTTGCTCATTTTTATAACACCGCTCGGAAGGTTATTCAGAAGCGATATAACCGCCTTTGTTGAGTTATCGGTCATACATTTTTCATGGTTTTCGGCTTTTCGGAAAATTATTTCTGCATCGGGGTCGGTATCTTTGATATTTTCTTTTATTTCTTCCGATATTATTCTGCCAGCATTTTCAACATTCGCATCCGATGAAATAACACATCGGGAAAGACGGGTTATTGCATTATCGGCAGTTCCTCCGCCGAGGTCAATAATATTGAATGAAATACTGCCACTTAATTTTTCAAGAAGTTCACCGAGAACCTTATTTGAATTTCTGTAACCGTTATGGATTTCAGCACCCGAATGACCGCCGTGAAGACCGGAAACAATAATTTCAAAAGCAGGATTATTATTTTCAGCATAATCGACTGTCAATCCGATATCTGCTCTGACACCGCCTGCACAGCTTACCCAAAGAGTTCCCTCCGCTTCGGAATCGAGGTTTATCATTCGTTTACCATTTAAAACAGAGCAATCAATTCCGTTTGCGCCCGTCATACCGACTTCTTCATCGGAAGTGAATACAATTTCAAGCGGAGGATGGGGTATGTCATCGCTGTCAAGCAAAGCAAGACCCATCGCAACGGCAATTCCGTCATCACCGCCGAGAGTTGTGCCTCTTGCGAAAACAAAATCTCCGTCAACGCAAAGTTCAAGTCCGTCGGTTTCAAAATCAATATTACATTCACTGTTTTTTTCCCAAACCATATCAAGATGACCCTGAATAATAACAGGTTCGTAACTTTCGCTGTTGCAAGCATCTTTGAAAATAATAATATTGCCGAAATCATCACAGATGTATTTCAAATTTCTCTGCTTTGCAAAATCTGCGCAGTAATCCCTGATTTTATCTGTATTCCCCGACCCTCTCGGAATTGCTGATATTACTTCAAAATACTCAAAAACTTTTTCGGGTTTCAGACCTTTAAGACTCTGCAAATAAATCACCTCCGGTTATTTCTATGCTTTCGGGCGCATTAATGACAGCCTTTTTATCTTTTTGCATATCAATTTCAATCATTCCGTATTCTGTCGGAATGGTTATTTTTGCATAGTCAAGACCGTATAAATTCGGCGTGAATTTCAATTTTTTCATTCCGGGTTCAAGAATTTCAAGACCCGTCAATGCCATGGGCATCTGATATGCGGGTGTACCACCCCATGCATGGGAATGGTCAAAAGAATAGCTTTCTTCGGGAGCAATCCATCCTTCGGCAAGACCTTTGTCACATTCTTCAACAACCGGAATCCATCTTTCAAGAAGCTTCATTCCGTATTTGTCAAACAAATCATATTTGCGCACGGCATTAAGCATATAGTGCATAAAATACGGCTGAATATCCTGAAGTTCATCATCAAAAATAATTCTTTCAAGAATATCCTTTGCAAGCTCTTCGTCTGCAAGGCCGAAAAGAGATGCGAGAATATTGGGATATTTTGAAAAATATTTCTTATTAACATTTGCGGGATGATAATGCTTTTCACCGCCATAGGGGGTACCAAGTCCGTCAAAATAAAGATTTTTTTCATTATCAAAGAAAACACGGTTAAACTCTGTTTTGAATTTACAAGCTTTGTTCTTCAATTCTTCTGAAATGTCATTTTTGCCGAGGAAAGAATATATCTCAGAGGCATTGATAATCGCATTGTAATAAAACGCATTGAGAACGGTCTGACCGAGTGCCTTTGGAGGATGGTGCATAGAAAATCCGTCAATAACCGTCCAATCAACAAACATGAAATCGGGCGGATTTTCAATTATTTCACCGCCGTCTTTATAAGTTTCAAACCTTTCAAGAAGCTTTGCAAGAGCAATTTCACAGTAATTCAGAACTTCTTTTCTGCCCGTTATCATATAAACATCGCGAAGCATCTGCACCCATATGAGGCTGTAGGTTGTATGGAACATTACGCCGTTATTGTTATCAAGCCAATCAGCAGTTCTCATCAAATCAAATTCCGCAAGGCGCATATCGCCGAAGCAGAACATCGTCATAAGACTTTCGATGTTATAGTCACCCGTGCAAGCAAGAAGCTCCTGATGCTTTGTGCTGTCGAGATGCAATGACTGACGGCAGATTTTGAGGGTATGTTTGCATACTTCGTAAACCTTATTAAGCCTTTCATCACTTGACAGAAACATTCCTTCTTCTGTTATCGGATACCATGATGCAATAAAAGAAATTTCCAAATCAACATCAATTTCGTCGGTATTTTGTATTGTAACATACGAAGTACCCGCACTGTGCATACGGAAAGAAGTATATTCATTATTCCCTTTTCCGAAAATAATATTTTCCGTCATTTCTGTCTGACCTTCAAGCTCACTTGTTTTCAGCTCAATTTTACACGAACCGTTTGATTTAACAGAAGGATAAACTCCGTATATTCTGTCAAAATTTGTTCTGAAAGCTTTTGTTTCACCGCAAGGAACAGTAATTATTTCCGTTTTTATCTTTTCAAGCGAAAGCATAGGAATCGGTGCATCCTCGGCGTGCCATATATCATCAAAAACAGAAGGGACACAAAAACATTCATCTTTTTTTAGTTTGGAATTGTAGCTTTGATAATTATCATATGAATAATCAATGCGGGATTCCCACGAGGAATCGGTTTCAATTTCTTCAAATGTGCCGTCATCAAAAACGACTGTACCTGCAAGATAAAAACCGCCCCTGCCCTTTGAATATTCTGTAAGTACCTCGGGAAGAAGACTCACTTTAGCGATAATATCAATTGTATTACTATTTATTTCAAATTCATAATTATTGAAATAATGCTTGGGGGTTGTTCCTGTACAAAGAAAGTCGCCGCCTGACGAAACAGGTCCTATTCCTTTCAATTCACCGTTTAAATACAATTGAAAAAAGCAATCAGCACTGACTTTTAATTTAATCTTTTTAATATCTTTTTCGAAGGAAAAACATTTTAAAAAATCAGCAACACAATATTTGTATTCTTCTGAATTCTTATTATCGCAATCGAAAAGAATATTGTAAAAACTATGTTGAAATTCGGGAAAATATTTCTCATCAAGCCAAATCCATGACATAATATTACCGCCTTTTTTAAAATAACCCGAACTCCTGAGAATTCGGGTTTGAGTTTAATTATTAATCATTTACAACGCCTTCAAGGAAGTTTGTTTCGGTTACATAGCCCTCTGAATCAATTCTGAATGTTTTGATTTCAAACGGATTGAAATCGGCATAGAAACCTGCCTCTGCGATATCACAAACAATTGCTGCTTTGACATACTTACCGTCAGTTTCACAGAAACGCATAACAACATCACCCGAGCCGTCTTCACAGAATTTGAAAGCATCAAGGCGTACATTTTCCTTATTGACCTTAATAAAGCTTTTATTCTGCGGAAGATTGCCTTTATGATATCCGACGGGAATTGCAACGGGCTTTGAATTAATCAGAGCAGATATTCTCTGAACTCCGCTGTTTTCAGCTTCACCCGAATGAGGATAAATCGCATATTCAAAGCGATGAATTCCCTCGTCGGTATAGTTGAAATCAGCAGCAGGTCTGTCGGAATAATGGTCAGCAAAAATGCAGTTGCGAAGCATTGTAAGCTTCAAGGTATTATTCGGACAGTCATAACTGTATTTAGCATCGCTGATAAGTGCAACACCCTTACGGTTTTCGCTGCCGGCAGTAATATCGCCCCATGTGAGAGCCGGCTCTTCTTCGCCGTTGCAGGGACGTTTGATATATCCTGCAGGAATTTCATAGGTTGAAATCGGGTTTTCTCCGTCAACCGTAACAGGCATTTTGAGAATGGTCAGAGGCTCCTGCCAAAGAATCCTGCACTTGACACGTATATATTTGCTTTCGGTTTCAAGAATATAATCCTGAGTAAGATATGAACCGTTGTAAATATGTTTGACTCTCATAACAGCTCTTGCAGCACCGCACTCAACAATTTCAATTGACTTGAGTTCCATCTTAGCAATTTCTTTATCGAACTTGAAGATGTTATGCGCCCATGTGTCAGGTTCGGAATTGTCAATAACCGTGGGAACACAGAATTCACCGCCGACATATTCGGTGCCGTCTTCCTTGGAAACAAGGCTCTTGATACTGCCTGTTTTATCATCAAAAAGAACTTTAAGATATTTATTTTCGAGAGCAAGACCGTCTGCAGTTACATCGCTCTTGTTATCACTCAGGTCATCGCAGAATTCCGAATCGGCATGCCAGAGCCAATAGGTTGCATAACCCATAGCGGGAACCTTTGCACGGAAAACGGTATCCTTATGAGAATCGTTTGAACGTGAAGAACGTACATTCTGGAATATTACATCCTTGCCTTCTGCATTTTCAACCTTTCTTGAAGGATGATATGTTCTTACATTTGTTTCAACTTCAAAAGAATTGGGATTGAAAACAATAACCGGTCTGGGGAATTTAAGATTTCTGCAATGGTGACGTGCATTGGTTGCAACAGTATCACTCACACCGTCAAGCCATGTGTTGACCATTCCTGCGATTTTAAGCATCGCTTTGTTTTCTTCATTTGCGGCAATCTTCATTGCATAGCCCATGGAATCTCGCACATCGTCATAAGCTTCCATAATCGAACAGCCGCAGAAAATATCATGGAACTGATTGAAGCAAACTTCCTGCCAAGCCTTTCCAAATTCTTCGGTAGCCTTGGGAAGATTTGTTATCTTGCCGCAAACAGTATTCCATTTTTCAGCATTTGCAAGCCAGTATTCGGCTTTTCTGTTAAGCTGTTTAACCAACGAAGTTGCGGAATAGCAACCGCTTGCATGGTGCTGAAGTTCATCATTCCACACAGGAAGATTAAGCTCCTTATCAGCGCACATTTCAGCAAAATAATCATCGGGGGAAGAATATTCAAGTTCTTCATAGCCGTTTTCTTTAAGCTCGAGAAGATAATCAAGGTCGCCCTTTGTGGGTCCGCCGCCGTGGTTGCCGACACCGAAGAACAGCATCATGCCATGACCCGTATTTTCAACTCTTTCGCGGAGGTTGAGAAGTTCATTGCCGATACCGTTCTTACCGCTTACGCAGTAACAATCAGGGATTCTGTAGGTCAGAACTCTTGAACCGTCGGGGCTGTCCCACCAGAAAAGATTTTCGGGAATTTCGGAATTTTCATGCATACCGGGACGCATCATAACATAGCAGCGCATACCGCCTTTATTGAGAAGCTGAGGCATCATTGCATTATGACCGAACGAGTCAACGTTATAACCCGTTTTGCAGATTTCACCGAATTTTTCATAATAATAAAGCTGGCTGTAAAGTGCCTGACGGGCAAAGCTTTCCGCAGAAGGCATGTTGCAGTCGGGCTGAACCCACCAACCGTTGACGGGTACCCATCTGCCTTTTTTGACAAGCTTTCTGATTTCTTCGAAAAGCTCGGGATCTATTTCTTCAACCCACTTATAATACGAAGCGGATGAACAAGTGAAAACAAGTCCTTTGTATTCCTTAAGGCGGTCAACAGCGCTTCTGAATGTCTGAAGCACTTCGCCGCAGCCCTCCTGCCATCTCCAGAGCCAAATGGGATCAAGGTGAGCATTTCCTATAAGATGTATTTTATTATTCATGGTCGCACCTCATTAGTTAAAAAATCCGAAAAATCTGCCAACCCAGTATGCAAAGGTATAAACATAGCAGTTTTCAACGCACATTATACCGCCCGAGTCTTCGTTTTTATACTCAACGGGGTCACGGTCATATTTTGCAATAAAGGTTTCATCGGGAGGAAGCTGAACGGAAATTTCCTTCTTACCGAGTCTGAGTGTTTTGACGGGAACATCATGTCTGCCGATAAGACTTACACCTGCTGCAAGACGGCTTGCATTTGTTCTGTAGAACCAACCCGCAAGCTTATCAAGGTCGGGCTTTTCATCGGGACAAGCAATAAAATAAGGAAGGTCGTATCCGGGATTATGCTCTCTTGCAATTGAACTTCTCCATGCTTTGAAGCCTTTACGGTATTTCTTAAGGAGTGTTTCATCCTTTTCAAGAAGACAAAGACCCCAGAACGAAAGAGTTGCAAGCATATGGTCGCCGTACATAATATCTTCGGAATAATCAAAATTCATTGAAAGGCTTGCCTGATAAAGTCTGTCAAAATGTGTCTGACATATATCAGCGTAGCCACATTCCTTTATAAGATAATCATAACTTTCACGCCATTTTCCTTCTTCTCCGGTTATCTTCATTGTAACAAGATGATACATGAGAAGTTCTGCGGTATTAAGCGCGCCGTCAACCCAGCCGAATTCCGTATGGAAATAAGGCTCACTCCATTTAGCCCAAGTAGTGGGTTTGCCCGTGAAATCGTTAAGCTCATAACCGTTATCAATAATATGGTTCATAAGATTTTTTGCTGATAAAACAATAAGCTCGTCAAGCTCGGGGTCATCACAGGCAAGATACTCATGCGCAAAAAGCATATTAAGAAAATGATGGGTAACTTCATCGCTGCTTGTGTCGGCTTTATATACTATACCGTCAATTGTAAAACCCAGGTCGGTATAGAGCTTGGCAAGTCTTTCGGGAACAGGTGCGCTTGCATCAATTTCATAACCGACAATATTTTTTTCTTTCGAGCTTGTTGTTTCAACTACATAAGCTTTTCCGTTATTAATTCTGAAAAACAGACCGTCATCGGGTACGGGTTCATCAGGTGTATGATAGCTTCTTGCAACAAAGCCGTCGCCCCTGCATGAAATATGAAGAAGAAGAAGACATGCCTCAACTGCTTTTGTGGCAACAAATTTAGCCTTGACTGTATCGGGATGATCGATACCTTTTTCTTTTTTGTATACTGCATAACGGAATATTTCACCCATCGCAAAACCGGATGTGAAGCTGCCGTCATTATCCGATGAACCGTAAGGAAGAATCGAATCGAGATTTCTGCCTTCTGTAAGACGCTTCTGTGCAAACATCCATCTGCGGTTAACATATTTAACCGATTCATCAAGAAGAATATCAGCTTTTTCTTCCATGCTTACAGAACGCATTTCAATATAAGCAGCACCGGTTGCGGTAAGAACCCAGACATTTTCTCCGTCGGGCATGATTGCTTTGATTTCATTATCAAGCAAATCTCTCGGTGCGCTGAAATACATAACGGTGTCTTCTTCACGCTCTGCGTTTTTATCGTATCTTGTCAGACCGTTCGATGCACCGTACCACTCAATGTCACCTGTTTTGGCAAAACAGGTGTAGTCCTTTTTCTTTGAAGGAAGAGGATACGGAAAGTCTGTAAGATCGGGTTTTTCGTTGACAAAAGTCAAAAGCCCGGCAGGAATTTTTTTATCTCCGAGCTTATAAAAGCTGCAAAATCTGCAAACATGATTTTGAAGTTTGTAAGGTAATGTCATATGTTCACCTCAATTTTATTATATACATATTTACTATAACAGAACATAAAAATATATGCAACTAAAATTTTGATTATTTACTTTTTAATTTTCCGGTGATATAATAAAATAATAAAAATTCCAAAAGGTGCAGTATGTTGAATTTTAAAAAAATCGAAAGAGAAGATTACCCGCTTTTAAAAGCATATTTAAACGCATATCCGTCGAGACAGTGCGACAGGTCTGTGGGAACAATTATAATGTGGCATGAATACTACGGAAATCATTACGCAATCAATGACGGAACACTTATTTTCTTATCAAAATTCAAAGACAAAAACTGTTTTTCATTCCCGATAGGAAAAAATGTTGAAGGCGGACTTGATGCGATTGACGAATACTGCGAAGCTAACAACATTCCGTGCATAATGTGTTCGGTTAACAAAAACGAACTGCCCGTACTTTTTAAGAGATATTCTTATTGCGTAGTTGAAGCGGACAGAGATATGTTTGACTATATCTATGATAAAACCGCATTGATGAGTCTCTCGGGCAAAAAATACAGCACTCCGAGAAATCATATCAACAAATTTCTTAAGCTTTATAAAAATTATGAATTTGTGCCTATAACAAAAGAACTTATTCCGGAGCTTATTGATTTCACAAAAAACTTTTCATTCAATTCTGAAAAGGACAACGTTGCAGAATATGAGCTAAGACAATGCGTTGATGTTCTTGAAAATTACGATGAATACGGACTTCTCGGCGGTGCATT
>JAZSDF010000093.1:0-25330 GCA_045531035.1 Acutalibacteraceae bacterium
CTCATTCCATGTCGGCGAAGCAAACAGAAGATGTCCCAATCCGAACGGAAGAATGGATTGGGAGGCAATCGGTCAGGCTTTGCGTGACATCAACTACGACGGATATGTTGTTATGGAGCCGTTTGTGCAGATGGGCGGTCAAGTAGGAAAAGATATTTCCATATGGCGTGATATGTCACACGGCGCAAGCATTGAAGAACTTGACAGGGATGCGGCAGCTTCGGTTGCATACTTAAGAAAAACATTCTGCAAATAAAAAATAACGGCATCGGAAATCCGATGCCTTTTTCTGTTATATAATTACTGCTTCTTTTCCTTCTTTTTCTTGGGACCCGAGAAATTGTTGAGTCCGCTTACGCAAAGGATAATAATGCCCATAACGATGAATATACCGAGCATACCCTTGCCCATGATGGGAGCAGTTTCCAAAAGATTTTCGGGAGTAAAACCGATTCCGCCTGCTGCTGCAGCCGTTGTTTCAACCAATGTTGTTAATTCCATTATTATTTACCTCCTTAGTTACCGAGTGCACTGCCGACGAGTGTAAGGATAAGACCGCCTGCGATAACCGATGCAACCTGACCCGAAACGTTAACACCGATTGAGTGCATAAGAAGGAAGTTCTGATTATCCTCTGCAAGACCCATCTTATGAACAACTCTTGCCGACATGGGGAATGCGGAAATACCTGCCGCACCGATCATGGGGTTAATCTTATTCTTCGTAAAGATGTTCATAATCTTTGCAATCATGATACCGCCGAAGGTGTCAACAATAAATGCAACAAGACCGAGACCCATGATAAGGAGTGTTTCAAACTTAAGGAAGTCCTCTGCAACCATCTTTGATGCGATGGTGAAACCGAGGAAGATTGTGATAAGATTTGCAAGAACATTCTGTGCTGTTTCGGAAAGAGAATTGAGAACACCACATTCTCTGATAAGGTTACCGAACATAAGGAAACCGATAAGCGCTGTTGCATCGGGAGCAACAAGACCGACGATAATTGTTACAACGATGGGGAAAAGAATCTTTGTGAGCTTTGAAACCTTCTTACCTGTGTAATTCATACGGATAAGACGTTCTTTCTTTGTTGTGCAGAGCTTTATAATGGGAGGCTGAACAATGGGAACAAGTGCCATATATGAATATGCCGCAACCATGATAGCTGCCGTATAGTTTGAATTAAGCATATTTGCAACGAAGATTGATGTGGGGCCGTCTGCAGCACCGATGATTGCAATTGAAGCCGCATCCTTGAGCTCAAATCCGAATACGGATGAAAGGCAGAGAGTGAAGAAAATACCGAACTGAGCAGCCGCACCGAAAATCATAAGCTTCGGATTCGTCAGAACAGGCTCAAAATCAATCATTGCGCCGATACCGATGAACAGAATGAGCGGAAAAAGCTCGTGGCTGTCAATACCTATGTGGAAAAGGAAATCAATAACTCCTCTTACACCCGTCGCCGCTTCACCGGGGTCTACGGGAGGAATGGGCAGGTTGACAAGGATTGCGCCGAAGCCCATGGGAAGAAGAAGAGTTGGTTCCATTTCTTTTTTGATTGCGAGGAAAATCAACAAGCCGCCGATTATCCACATAATGACTTGCTTGTAGTCAATGAACGCTAAATTTCCAAAAATGTCCGTTAAAATTCCGGTTATAAAATCCATTTTGAAAATCCTTCCTTTCTTTAAACAAAATCAAAGTTATAATATCATCTTTATTTAAAAAATTCAAGATAATTTGTAAAATAATGGGCAAAAATATAATATTTATAATTTTTGATTTTTCGCAAAAAACAACAGCAGATTTTACTCTGCTGTGAAAAAGATTAAATTTTGCATATAAAAGTGTTACAAAAATGCGAAAAATTACTGTTTTGTAGTGCAAATCCACAAAATTTTGCAAGATTTAAAAATAACACTTGCAAAATAACACTGCATATTATATCATATATAAGATTTAGCATTGAACTACGGAGGTTTTCAAAATGAACATTCAGAACTTAACCCGTGAACAGCTTCAGGAAAGACTTTCTGTTCTCACGGAAAAATATAACGAATATAAATCAATGGGTCTTAAGCTTGATATGTCAAGAGGCAAGCCCGGTGCCGATCAGCTTGAAATAACAAACGATATGCTTGACCCCGCACTCCTCGGCAATTTCAAAGCGTCAAACGGTTTCGATGTTCGTAACTACGGTGTTCTTGACGGTATTCCCGAGTGCAAAAAGCTTTTCTCTGAAATCCTTGATGTCGCTCCCGAAAATCTCATTGTTTTCGGTAATGCCAGCCTTACCATTATGTATGACTATATTGCACAGTGCATGATTTTCGGCGCAGGTGCACAGCCCTGGGCAGCACAGCAGGGAATCAAGTTCCTCTGCCCCGTTCCCGGTTATGACAGACATTTCGCAATTCTCGAGCACTTCGGAATTGAAATGATAAATATTCCTACAAACGAAAACGGTCCCGACATGGACATGATTGATGAACTCATTAATGACGAAAAGGTTAAGGGTATTATCTGCGTTCCTATGTATTCAAATCCCACCGGAACAACCTATTCGGACGAAACTGTCCGCCGTTTCGCATCTCTCAAGCCTGCTGCAAAGGATTTCAGAGTTATCTGGGACAATGCATACTGCATCCACCATATTAACGATACTCATGACAAGCTTCTCAATATTTTTGAAGCTTGCAAGGAGACAGGTAACGAGGATTACTTTATTGAAGTAACTTCAACATCAAAGGTTACATTCCCCGGTGCGGGCATTTCAGTTCTTGCAGCTTCCGATGCAAACATCAAAGCAATCAAGAACCGAATGACAATCCAGACAATCGGTTATGATAAGATAAATCAGCTCCGCCATGTCAATTACCTTAAGGATAAAGCGGGCGTTGAAGCACACATGGATAAGCATGCCGCAATTCTTAAGCCCAAGTTTGACGCGGTTCTTGATGCGTTTGAAAAGAACCTTGCAGGCAAGGGCATTGCTTCATGGACAAATCCCAACGGCGGCTATTTCATCAGCCTTGATGTTTATGAAGGCTGTGCAATAAGAACCGTTGCACTCTGCAAAGAAGCAGGCGTAACACTCACGGGTGCAGGCGCAACCTACCCCTACGGTAAAGACCCCGAAGACAAAAACATCCGCATTGCCCCCACCTTCCCGTCAAGGGACGAACTCTGCAAGGCGGTTGAGATTCTTTGCCTTTGCGTTGAAATTTCCGCAATCGAAAAGATTCTCGGTTAAGCCGAAGCTTAACAAATTCCCATTTTTTCAAAGAAACTCTCTGAACTTATTCCCTCAGGTCTGTTATATCTGCCGAGCCCGAAAAGTGATTCGGGTTCGGCTTTTTTTATTATATTAATCTTTTCTTCACAGGTCAGAGTTATTTTAAAACCGAATTCTTTCAGTATCGGCGTACTTTCCGGACTGACACTTCCGAACGGAAATGCAAATGCAACAGGAGTTTTACCCGTATTACTTTCCATTACTGTTTTCATTTTTGACAAATCAGAGCATAAAAATTCACGGTAATCATCAATTGATTCGCTTTTTTTCTTTTTTATTCCCGAACGCCCGTTATTGTTTTTATGTAAATCATATGAATGGCTTTCTATTTCAACAATATCTCCGTCCGACATTTCTTTTATCTGTGACCAGTTGAGATAGGAATAATTGAGATTATGGTCGTTGATTTCAGTATAATAATCCGCAAGTGAACCGACAACAAACCCTACTGCGGTAAAGCCGTATTTTTCAAGAAGCGGCAAAGCATATTCATAAAGCGTTTCGTTTCCGTCATCAAAGGTTATCATAACTGCTTTTTCCGGAATATCGCCTTTTCCCTGAGAAAAATCCACAAGCTGTTTAACAGATACAGAGTGATATCCCTTTGATTTCAGATATTGCAAATCCTTCTCAAATTGCTCAAGAGTAAGCACATATTTTCCTGATTTATTCGGGTTTTTTGTAAGCTGATGATACATCACAATCGGCAAATCTCTGCTTGGTTCCAAAAGCTTTGAAACAGGCACGGTATTGACCGCAGTGCAAAGCAGAAGCAACATCACTACCGTTATAATCAATGCCGTTTTACTTATTTTTATAACCATATAAAACACCTCTGTATTGGTCTTTTATGCGGTTTATGTGATTGTTATTCGGATAAAATATATACAAATTTTTTAAATGATATTGAATTTTGCTTTTTTTTGCATTATATTAGAAAAAAGAAGGGATTTTGGGAGGTGGATTATGAGTATATTTAATTTTATTTCCCTTCTCGGTGGTCTTGCTCTTTTCCTTTTCGGAATGAGCACAATGTCGGGAGGTCTTGAAAAAACCGCAGGCGGTAAGCTCGAAAAAATTCTGAAAAAAATGACTGACAGACCGATAAAAGCTCTGTTTCTCGGTGTTGCTATAACCGCGACAATTCAGTCCTCGTCGGCTGTTACTGTTATGCTCGTCGGTCTTGTTAACTCAGGTATTATGCAACTCGGACAATCCGTAGGCGTTATCATGGGTTCCAATATCGGCACAACCGTTACCGCATGGATACTCAGCCTTGCGGGAATAGAAAGCGATAATTTCTTTGTAAGTCTTCTTAAACCGTCAAACTTCTCTCCCATAATTGCCTTCATCGGAATACTGCTTGTTATGGCTGCCAAAAAAGATCGCCTCAAAGAAATCGGCGGAATCTGTCTCGGATTTGCTGTTCTTATGTTTGGCATGGAAATGATGAGCGACTCCATGTCCCCGCTTTCTGAAATGCAGGAATTCCGCGACCTTATGGTAATGTTCAACAACCCCATTCTCGGATTGATTATAGGTGTTGTTATGACGGCGGTTATTCAGAGTTCATCGGCAACGGTCGGTATTTTACAAGCACTTTCACTCACTGGTGCACTCTCCTATTCAATGGCAATTCCGATTATTATGGGTCAGAATATAGGCACCTGCGTAACTGCACTTATTTCAAGCATCGGCGTAAGCAAAAACGCAAAAAGAGTTGCAGCCATTCATGTTTATTTCAATCTTATCGGCACGGCTGTTCTGCTTACGATATTTTATGTTGTTGATACAATCTTTAACCTTGCGTTTGCGGAATCGGTTATTGACCCTGCCGGCATAGCAATCGTTCACAGTATATTCAATCTCGCCACAACGGCGTTACTCTTTCCTTTTTCCAAGCAGCTTGAAAAGCTTGCGGTTAAAACGGTTAAGGATAAAACCGCAGAAGAAAATCAGACCTTCATTGACGAAAGACTTCTTCTCACACCTGCGATTGCTGTTTCGGAATGTAGGAATCACTCCGTTAAAATGGCAAAGCTTGCCGTTGATACAATAATCCGCTCCATTTCCGTTATTGATAAATACGATGAAAAATCCGCAAAAGAAATAATTGACAGCGAAAAAAGACTGGACGAATACGAAGACAAGCTCGGTTCATTTCTCGTCAAGGTTTCAAGCATGGATTTATCAAATGAAGACAGCAACACAGTTGCCCTGCTTCTCCATGCGATAGGCGATTTTGAAAGAATCGGCGACCATGCGGTTAATATCATGAAGGTTGCAAAGGAAATGAACGAAAAGGATATTATCTTTTCAAAAAATGCAACCGCTGAACTGAAAATTGTAACAGATGCAATAAAAGAAATTCTTGATATCACCCTCAATGCCTTTGCAGACGGAAGTACAGAATATGCGCTTGAGGTTGAACCTCTTGAACAGGTTATCGACGGACTTCTTTCCGAAATCAAGAGCAGACATATCAACCGTCTTACGGACGGTAACTGCACAATTGAGCTCGGATTTGTACTATCCGACCTTATTACAAATTATGAAAGAGTTTCAGACCATTGCTCAAACATCGCTGTCTGCCTTATTCAGCTGTGCAATTCGGAATTAAATGCTCATAAATATCTTAATAATTACAAGCTTTCGGGAAGTAAGGAATTTACCGAAAAATTCGAGAAATACAATAATAAATATGTCTTAACACAAAAAGGATGTTGAAAATGAAAATTAAATGCTTAGTGGCAATCTTTATTACAATTGCAATGATTTTCTCTTTCGGTGCTTGCGTCGAAACAAAAAAAGAGGTAATAACTACCACAGAACCGATAAGCGTTGAGCCTGAGGACGGAAACACATTCACATTTGAAGTTGTTGACGGAAACGGAAACAAAACTCAGGAATCAATTATAACAGATATAAAAATGCTCGGAGACGCTTTACAAAGTCTCGGATATATAAATGGCGAACAAGGTCCGTACGGTCTTTATGTTAAAGAAGTCAACGGAATCACTGCCGATTATGACACCGACGGAACCTACTGGGCGTTTTATATTAACGGTGAAATGTCGATGAAAGGCGTTGACCAGACAGAAATCGTTGACGGAGCAATCTATTCACTTCGTGTTGAAAAAGGATAAAAAATTACCGCTGAAACCATATGGCTTCAGCGGTTTTGTTTTAGTTATCACAGTTTTGAAGCAAGGTATGCAGCACCGAGTTTGTTGGCGTCGTTACCCATTAATGCCTTGACTACCTTAACTTTTCTAAAGCTGTTCATCAGTTCATTCTGCAATCGTTTATTGATTTCGTCAGTGATATATTTCTCATTCATTATTCCCCCGCCCGCAACGATAAGCAAGGGATTGAATATATAGATAAGCCCTTTAAGTCCGACAACAATCTCGTCAATCCATCCGTCAATAATATCACGGATTTCGGGGTCGGCAAAGTTCTCAAAAATCTCTCTGCCGTTCATTTTTTCACCTGTTTTTTCGGCAACATTTCTCACAAGCGCACCTGCAGAAGCATATGCTTCATAACAACCTTTTCCGCCGCAGGTACACTCTCTGCCGTCGGTATGTGTTATAATATGGCCGAATTCTCCCGCAGAAAAAGAAGCACCAGTAAAGAGCTTATTGTCAAGGTAAATCGCACCGCCTATTCCCGTGCCGTAAGTCAGACAGATGAAATTGTCGCTTCCCTTTGCGGCACCGAATATTGCCTCGCCGATTGCAGCGGAATTAACATCGTTTTCAACAGCGGTCGGAATACCCGTTTCCGCTTCGATTATCTCTTTGATTTTTGTTCCCGTATAACCGGGAATACTGTCGGTTGCAAAGATGATTTCGCCCTTTTTGCTGTCAACCTGACCCGCTGTTGAAATTCCTATACGGTCTATACCGTCACAGCTTTTTATAATTTCAACAACACGTTCTGTTATTCTTTTTCCTCCCTCGTGAGCGTTGGTAGGAATAGATTTTTTCTCGGTCAAATTAAAACTTTCATCACAGAAAGCATATTTAATCTCCGTGCCTCCGATATCAAATGCAAGGATTTTCATCTGATTTCCTCCGATAAAACACAAGGGACGACAAGCATCGTCCCTCGGAAATTATTTTTTTGATTCTTCAAGTGCCTTAACAAAGCGTTTTGTAATATCCATGGGTCTTGTAATGGCTGTACCGACAACGGCTGCATATGCACCGCTTTCAAACGCTTTCACAAGCTCATCAGGTGCCCAGATTCCGCCTTCGGCAATAACTGTTGCACCAAGTTCTTCTTTATATCTCTTCATAAGTGTGAAATCGGGCAGAGAAGTGCCTTTGGTATAGGGAGTATAACCGCTCATTGTTGTACCGAGAAGGTCGAAGCCAAGTTCAAGTGCCAGCTTACCTTCGTCAAAGCAGGATGTATCTGCCATAAAAAGCTGCTCGGGATATTTTGCACGCACTTCTTTAAAAAATTCTTCAAATGTTACGCCATTAGGTCTGAGTCTGTTTGTTGCATCAACAGCAATGATATCGCAGCCGATTTCAACGAGCGCATCAACCTCTTTCATCGTGGGAGTGATGTAAACATCGCTGTCATCATACACTTCCTTGATGATGCCGATAATCGGAAGGTCAACTCTTTCCCTGATAGCGAGGATGTCAACAACAGTATTTGCCCTTATTCCCACGGCACCGCCGAGGGATGCGGCATAAGCCATTTTACTCATTATGTAGCTGTCATATAACGGCTCTGTTGACAGGGCTTGACAGGAAACAATAAGTCCGCCTTCGATTTGTTCAATTATTTCTTTGTTTGTTTTCTTTTTCATATCTTGAATTATAGCATAATCAGATAAAAATTGCAACTTCCAAACAAAAAATACTTGTATGCTTTTTAAAAATATGGTAAGGTTAATATATAGTTATATTATTTGAATAAGTTTACAATTTGTTCATAAAATTAATATCACATTTTATCTTTTTAATGTGTTTTATATTATATAAGGGTATAATTATGCCCTTTCGGGAGGTGGGGCGCTGTGTGTGCAGTTACCGCTCATTATAACAACGAATTACGCCACATTGAATATGCGGTTGAAAAATACAGCCAGATGCTTTTTCGCATCTGTTACGGCATTTTGTGTAACAAGCACGATGCGGAGGATGCTTTGCAGGAAACCTTTCTTCGCTACATGACAAAAGCTCCCCTTTTTAAGGATTCGGAGCATGAAAAAGCATGGCTGATCAAGGTTGCAACAAACATCAGTAAAAACATGGCAAGATTCAACAGCAAACATGCCGTTGAAAATCTCGATGAGCTTCGTCACATCGGAATCAGCGATGACGACAGAGACATTTTTGAGTTGATTATGCGCTTGCCTGCAAAATATAAAATAGTGCTTGATTTGTACTATATCGAAGGCTATAAGGCAAACGAAATCGCAAATATAACAAACACTTCACCTGTTGCCGTGCGAAAGAGACTGCAATACGGCAGAAAAATGCTCAAACTTGAGCTCGAAAGGAATGATTTGAATGATACTGAATAACAAGCACCTTAACGAATACAAAAGAGTTATGTGCTGCGTTGATATTGAAGAATCAGTCAAACATCAAATCATCAAAAATTGCGCGCGCTACAGCACACTCAATAAAATCAAAAGCGGAAAATTCAGAATTGTTGCGGTAATCAAAGAAAAAACAACCCACACCTTATGAATTAAAACTTGCGTTGCGGCGAGGTCTTCGGACTTCGCCATTTTTATTTATGGAAGCTCTTTATTTTTAAAAAAATTTTTATAATATTTGGAGGACAAAACGATGAAAGAACCTTTATTTTACAGAGTCATAAAGAAGCCTCTCACTTCAATTTTTAAGTCTGTTTACAAACCTTCCATAATCGGTAACAGCCGTATTCCGCAGACAGGCAGAATAATTCTTGCGGGCAACCACACGAACTATTTCGACTGTATTCTCGTTGCCTGTGCAACCAAAAGATGTGTTCATTATCTTGCAAAAGATGAACTTATGAAGGGACCCCTGAAGATAATCTTCAAAAATCTCGGCATTATCCCCGTTAACAGAAGAACAAAAGATAAAGCAGCACTTGAAACTGCTGTCAATTACCTCAATGATGAAAAGCTTATCGGTATTTTCCCCGAAGGCACCATAAACCGCACAGAAGATATCATAATGCCTTTTAAATTTGGCGCAGTAAAGATGGCAAGGGATACCCGAACACCCATCATTCCCTTTGTAATAACAGGCAAATATAAGCCTTTTGAAAGAAACATAAAAATTCAGTTTATGGAACCCATTACGGTTTCCGACAATCTTGAGGAAGCTAATGAAAAGCTTATGAAGGTTGTTTCGGAAGAACTTATGAAAGCAGGTGTTACAAAATGAAGAAACCCGAAAACAGAGAGACGGGATATAAAGTTTTAACTCCTATAATGCGTCCTTTATTTCAATTCTATTATAACCCTAAAATCATAGGAGCAGAAAACATTCCCTCCGACGGTGCTATAATCATTGCGGGCAATCACAAGCATGTTTTTGACCAGTGTCTCACCATTATGGCAACCAAAAGAGTTATTCATTATATGGCGAAAAAAGAATATTTTGAAGGGGCTCTCGCTCCGTTTTTCCGCCTTGTGGGATGTATTCCCGTTGACCGTTCAAGAAGGGATTTTTCAAGCGCAAAATCCGCTCTTACCGTTCTTAAAGACGACGGTGCAATCGGTATTTTTCCTGAAGGAACAAGAAATAAAACAGATGCCTTCATGCTTCCTTTAAAGCACGGTGCCGTTTCTATGGCAAAGAAAACCGATGCTTATATCGTCCCCTTCGGTCTTACGGGTGAATATAAATTCAGAAGCAAGGATTTGCAGGTTATATTCGGCAAACCTTTCAAAGTCGGAGATATGACGGTAGAAGAAGCAAATCGGAAGCTTCACGATGAAATCGAGAGACTTATGCTTGAAAGTCTCGGTATTCCCGCAGATGAAGCACGCAAAAAAGCATAGGAGAGAATGAAATGAGAATAGGTATGGACGTCGGTTCAACCACACTCAAATGCGTTGCAATCGACAATGACAACAACATAAAATATAAAGCTTACGAAAGACATTACTCAAAAATCGCAGAGAAAAGTGCGGAAATGCTTTCTGAAATTGTTAAGCTCAATCCCGAATTTGCCAACGCCTCTCTTACTGTTTCGGGTTCTGCAGGCATGGGTTTTGCTAACGCTCTCGGTCTCGACTTCATCCAGGAGGTTTATGCCACAAGAATCAGCGTTTCAAAGCTTCTTCCCGGCACAGATGCAGTTATTGAGCTCGGTGGTGAAGATGCAAAAATTCTTTTCTTTACAAACGGCGTTGAAGTCAGAATGAACGGTTCATGTGCCGGTGGTACGGGCGCGTTCATCGACCAGATGGCATCTCTTCTCAATGTTACTCCGACAGACATGAACACACTTGCAGAAAGCCATGAGAAGATTTATTCAATCGCTTCAAGATGCGGCGTTTTTGCAAAATCTGATATTCAGCCCCTTCTCAATCAGGGCGCAAGAAAGAACGATATCGCCGCAAGTATTTTCACGGCGGTTGTTAACCAGACAGTTGCAGGTCTTTCTCAGGGAAGAAAAATCGAGGGCAATGTGGTTTATCTCGGCGGTCCTCTTTATTTCCTTTCGCAGCTTCGCGAAGCATTTGACAAAGGGCTCGGAACAAAGGGTGTCTGCCCTGAAAACGGACTTTATTTCGTTGCTCTCGGTGCGGCTTTCTCATCCGACGGAAAAGCCATTGACATAAAAGATGTTACCGAAAAAATCAGAAATTCAAAAGAAAGCGGTGAATATCTCGGTGCAAATCCCCTTTTCGCAAACGAAAAGGAATATGAAGAGTTTTCCGCACGCCATGCAAAGGCTTTTGTTGAAGAAAACTGTCCCATCACCAAGGGCGAAGAAGTCTGCATCGGTATTGACGCAGGTTCAACAACAGTCAAAGCAACTGTTATCAATAAAGAAGGCAAAATCATTTGCAGTAAATATACTCCCAACAGCGGCGACCCCGTTTCTCTTATCAGAGATTTCCTTGAATTTTTCTATGAAAACTATCCCGATGCAAAAATTGTTTCAAGTGCTGTAACAGGCTATGGCGAAGATATCATCAAAAATGCTTTCGGCATTGATATCGGTATTGTTGAAACCGTTGCACATTTCACCGCCGCAAAGAAGTTCAAGCCCGATGTTGATTTCATCATCGACATTGGCGGTCAGGATATCAAGTGCTTCAAAATCAGAAACAATGCAATCGATAATATCTTCCTTAACGAAGCATGTTCTTCAGGCTGCGGTTCTTTCCTTCAGACCTTTGCCGCCGCATGGGGCTACGGAATCGACCAGTTCTCAAAGCTCGGTCTTTTTGCAGACAGACCCGTTGACCTCGGTTCTCGCTGCACCGTTTTCATGAACTCCTCGGTTAAGCAGGCACAGAAGGACGGCGCAACAATCGAAAATATTTCGGCAGGTCTTTCAATCAGCGTTGTTAAAAACGCAATTTATAAAGTTATCAGAGCCGCAAGTGCAGATGAACTCGGAAAGAATATCGTTGTTCAGGGCGGAACATTCCTCAATGACGCTGTTCTCCGTGCATTTGAGCAGGAAATCGGCAGAGATGTTGTAAGACCCGTTATTTCGGGTATTATGGGTGCCTACGGTGCAGCTCTCTATGCAATGGAAAGAAAGCCTGCAAAGAGCACAATCATTACTGCGGAAGAACTCAAGGTGTTTGAACATAAGGTAAAGGCTGTTACCTGCGGAAAATGTAGCAACAACTGCCGTCTCACCGTAAATACATTCAGCTCGGGCAGAAGCTTTATCGGCGGAAACCGTTGCAGCAAGCCTCTTGCAAAATCAAACATTTCAGGCGGCGACAATATGTTTGACTACAAACGTGAGCTCCTTGCAGAATATAAACCTGTATCGGGCAAAAGACCCACAATCGGTCTTCCCATGGGTCTTAATATGTTTGAGCTTCTTCCTTTCTGGCACAAGTTCTTCACCGAACTCGGCTTTGGAATTTCTCTTTCACCCAAATCAACAAGAGACCTCTATGTTCTCGGTCAGCACACTATCCCTTCGGATACGGTTTGTTATCCCGCAAAGCTTCTTCACGGCCACATTGAGGCTCTTCTTGATAACGGCATTGAACATATCTTCTATCCTTGCATGTCATACAACCTTGATGAAAATCTCGGTGACAACAACTATAACTGTCCCGTTGTTGCATATTATCCTGAGGTTATCCGTTCAAATGTCGGCAGACTCAAGGAAATCAATTTCATATGTGACTATGTAGGTCTTCACAGACCCAAGGATTTTGTTAAGAAAATCCACGGTATCCTTTCGGGATATTTCAGCGGAATTTCTCTTGCAGAGGTTAAATCCGCAACACAAAAGGCATATGATGAATATTACTCATTCATGAACAAAATCCACCTCAAGGGTATGGAATTCATGAAGAAAGCAAAGGAAAATGACAGACCCGTTATCGTCCTTTGCGGCAGACCCTATCACCTTGACGAAGAAATCAACCACGGCATTGACAAGCTTATCTGCGAGTGCGGTGCAACGGTTATCACAGAGGACAGCGTAAGCCCTCTTGTTGAACAGTTTCCGACAACGGTTCTCAATCAGTGGACATATCATTCAAGACTTTATGCCGCAGCAAAATATGTTGCCAAGGCAAACGACAAGGACCTTAACGTTGTTCAGCTTGTTTCCTTCGGCTGCGGCGTTGATGCAATCACAACAGACGAAATGAGAACTATTCTCGAAAAAGACGGCAAGATTTACACACAGATTAAGATAGACGAAATTTCAAATCCCGGTGCGGTTAAAATCAGACTCAGAAGTTTGTTTGCCGCAACAGGCAGATAAGGAGGCGGGAGAATGAAAAAGAAAATTGATACAGACAGAGTTGAATTTACCAAGGAAATGATGGACTATACCATCCTTGCCCCCAATATGCTCGACATTCATTTTTCGCTTCTGATTAATGTTTTCGGTCAGTACGGATATAAGGTTGAGCTTCTCAAGAACGACGGAAGAACGGTTGTTGATGAAGGGCTCAAGCTTGTTCACAATGACACTTGCTATCCTGCGCTTCTTGTTATCGGTCAGCTTATTGACGCACTTAACACCGGCAAATATGACCCTGACAAAACCGCTCTTATGATTACACAGTCGGGCGGCGGCTGCAGAGCTTCAAACTATATTCATCTGCTCAGAAAGGCTCTTAAAAAGGCCGGATATCCTCAGGTGCCCGTTATTTCTCTTAACCTTTCGGGTCTTGAGAAAAACAGCGGCTTCAAAATCAGACTTTCCATGGCACTCAAAATGCTTTCATCCGTTATCTACGGCGATCTCATTATGCTCCTCAAAAACCAGGTTGAGCCCTATGAAGTAAACGAAGGCGATGCAAAAAGACTCACACAGAAATGGATTGACGATATCAGCGCAAACCTGAGCAATGGCAAAGGCTATTCCTTCTTTGAAATGAAAAAGGCTCTTCCTGAAATTACAAAAACATTTGCCGAAATCCCTGTTAAGGACATCAAGAAAACCAAGGTTGGTGTTGTAGGCGAGATATATGTTAAGTATTCCCCTCTTGCAAACAATCACCTTGAAGAATTCCTCTTTGACCAGAGCTGCGAAGTTATGGTACCCGGTCTTATGGGCTTCCTGAATTTCAAGGTTGATAACAGACTTGAAGATATAAAGCTTTACGGAGGCAATCCCTTCAAGAAAATTGCAATGAGAATTGCAATGTGGTATCTCTCAAAAATTGAGAAAAATCTCAATGATGCCGCAGCGGCTTACGGTAATTTCACCGTTCCCGCTCCCTATGCACACATCAAGGAAATGTGCACAAAAATCATTGGACCCGGTTGCAAAATGGGCGAAGGCTGGCTTCTTACCGCCGAAATGATGGAACTTATCGAAAGCGGATACGGCAACATCGTCTGCGCTCAGCCCTTTGGATGTCTTCCCAACCATATCGTGGGCAAGGGTATGATAAGAAAGCTTAAGGAAATGTATCCTCAGTCAAACATCGTTCCCATCGACTACGACCCCGGCGCAACAAAAGTTAATCAGGAAAACAGAATCCGCCTTATGCTTGCCGTGGCAAACGAAAACAGCGAAGCTGCGGGTATTAAATAATAATTATTGTTGACTTTTGAACAAAAAAGGTATAATCTTAAAACATATCAACATATGTTCGGAGGAAATAATCATGAACGAACCTAAAGCATATGTAAAGTACAGACCCAAACTCGACTGGCTTTTCAGAAAAGTTTTCAAGCCGACAGTTATAGGTGCGGAATACATTCCCACCGAAGGAAGAATCATCCTTGCAGGCAATCACACACATTTTATGGACTGTATAACCGTTGCCTGTGCAACAAAAAGAGTTGTTCATTTCCTTGGTAAGAGCGAACTTCTTGAGGCACCGTGGAAACCTTTTTTTGAGCCATTCGGTCTTATACCTGTTCACAGAGGACAGAAAGATAAGGCTGCCCTTTCGTCCGCAATAGAAGTTCTTCTTGATGATAAGGTTATCGGGATTTTTCCCGAAGGAAAGGTTAAACTTAAATCAGAGGCTCAGTATACCGTTACTCCCTTTAAATTCGGTGCGGTAAAAATGGCTAATGAGACGGGTTCAAAAATAGTCCCCTTCTCTATTACGGGAAAGTATAAGATGTTCAGAAAAAGCATTAAAATCCAGTTCTTCGAACCCATAACCATTTCCGACGACCTTGCGGCAGAAAACGCAAGGCTTACCAACATAGTCGCACACGGAATAACGGAAAACCCCGTTTTTGTTACTAAATAATAATTAACCGTATGTCTTTGAGGCATACGGTTATTTCTTTGTTTTTGTATATTTATTATGGTTTGCAGGTGTGATATAATAAATTAAAGGAGATGATAAAATGAATAAAGAATTTATAAAAAAACTGCCATATAACAGTCCGCTTAACAAAAAGCCTTTCGGCGGACTTACCTCTGATATGCTGAAAATACTTGCAGTAATATTCATGGTTCTTGACCATTTATGGGCAACACTCATTTCCGGAAACGACTGGATGACATATCTTGGCAGACTTACCTTTCCCATTTTTGCATTTCAGATTGCCGAAGGATTCATACATACCTCAAATGTTAAAAAATATATTCTGAGGCTCCTTGTTTTCGCGGCGGTTTCCGAAATACCCTTCAATTTTTTTTACGGCGGAAACTGGTTTTATCCCTATCATCAGAATGTAATTTTCACCTTACTTCTCGGTCTTCTTGCAATAGTATTGATTGATAAAGCAAGAAAAGAAAAAACGGCAAAATCAATAACAAAATCCGTTCTTCTCCTTATTCCCGTTTCTCTTGCCGCATTTATCGGATTCCCCGATTACGGCTTCTGGGGATACCTCACGGTAATAATGTTTTATCTTTTCAGAGATTTTCCTTTTGCATGGGTTCTTCAACTTATATCAATGATCATACTTCATGTCGTCCTCCCTGAAGGACAAAATATAGTTGTTGAGCTTTTCGGAAAAACATTTGAATTTGCAGTTCAGAGCTTTGCGGTTTTCTCTCTTATTCCTATATGGCTTTACGGCGGCAGAAAAGGAAAAGGCGGAAGGGTTCTTCAATACGGCTTCTACGCATTTTATCCCGTGCATATGATAATTCTATATTTAATCAGATATTTCTTCTTATAAAAAATGGGCTGTTTCGTATGAAACAGCCCTTAATTTTTATCCGAAAATCATTGTGATAACAGTTGAGAAAATTTTTGTCACTTCATTGAGAGCGAGGAGAGCATCACCGAGGAAAAGCATGAGACCTGCTGTAAAAGTATCAATTCCTGCATCCTCTGCAAAGTCACTGTTATCAAGAGCAAACTGGCTGATGGTAACAACCTCTGTTTCAAACTTAGTGGTGTCGCTTTCCTTAACGGTAATCATTCTCACGCCTCTTACGATATCGTTACCGTATGAGTTATAGGTAGCACCGGGAGTATTAATGATTTTAATGCCGTCAAGCTCTGTTGTGTATGTATTGAGATGGTCGTGACCCGAGAAAACTGCAAGAACATCACCGCGTTCAACCATTGCATCAAACTGACCTTCATTCATCTCACTGGGGCAAGGGAACTCAAAAAGGAAGCCTTCCTGAATGTTTTCAGTCTTGGGGAAGAATGAATAAATCTTACCGCTTGTCTTGGGAGTGAGTGCACCAAGGTCAACTGCCGATTCATGGAAAAGTGCCTCATAAACTTCACCGACAACGATGTGCTGGAATGCAACCGAAGGAACCTTTCCGCCTGCAAGAGATTCAAGAGCCTTGCTCTTTTCCTGATACCACTTAACCTGATCTTTTCTTACGCAATCATAGAAACCGAGGTCATTTCCGTTTTCGTCAATATAGTGTGAACCTGAGTCAAACATCCAGAGATTAAACTTAATCTTTGTTCCGTCTGAGCTCATAACGGGAAGGTTGTGGGTTGCTGTGCCGTGAAGAGCAGGAACTTCATCATATGCAAGGCAGTAGCCCTTGCCGTAAAGCTGATACATAGGAAGAAGCTCGTCATTTTCAACACCCTGCTCACGGTCATGGTTACCGAAAACAAGAGTGAAATATGTTTCGTTTTCAACAAAAACATTGCAAAGCTCTTCAACAGCCTTTGCCTTTGTCTCTTTTTCACCTACTGTGTTATCGCCGCCGAGAACAACGATATCGGGCTGATACTCTTTAAGAGCAGCATCAATGAATTTGAGCATGGTGTCGATTGCAGGATAACCATCCTGGCAGTCACAAATGTGCATAATCTTGAATTCGCCGTTCTTGTCAAACTTAAGGGGAACAAGGTCATAAGCCGAAGCCGAAATTGCACAAGCACTGAAAACAAGCACAAGTGCGAGTACGATTGAAACAAATCTTTTCATTCCAATACCTCCGTATAATAAATTAATGCTAATATTTTATATCAAAATCATTCCAAAGTCAACCTTTTATATTGACATCGGTTTACAATTGTGTATAATAATTTAGGAGTTATTCTCAATTTGAGGTGGCAAAATGAAAACTTACAATACACATCAGCGGAAGGCACTTCTTGATTTTTTACAGTCAAACAGTGAAAAAGCTTTCACCATAGAAGAAATAGTAACCAGCATGAGTGAAAACGATATAAGCCAAAGCACCGCATACCGTCTTATGACAAAGCTGGTCGAAGAAGGTCTTGTTCACCGCTCTGTCAAAGGAAACAGCAGAAGCTTTCTTTATCAGTATATAAATAATGAAAAATGCGAAGGACATCTCCACATAAAATGTACGGATTGCGGCAAGGTTTATCATCTTGACCATGATGTTTCCGCACTTATTCAGGACGACATCAAAAAAAATACGGCGTTCGAAATAGACAGCCATACCGTTTTACTCGGCAAATGCAACACCTGCAAATAAACGGAGGATATATAATGAAAAAAATAATATCAATTCTTATTTGTGCCGTTTTATGTATGGCTGTTATGTGTTCGTGCGGAAATAACGGGACAAGCCACGGCGGACTTAAGATTGTCTGCACGGCATTTCCGCAGTATGACTATGCAAAAAACATTCTCGGTACAAGCGACGGACTGACACTTCTTCTCGACGACGGTGCTGACCTTCACAGCTACGAACCTACCGCAACAGATATAATTGAAATTGCTTCGTCAGATTTATTCATTTATATCGGAGGTGTTTCCGATTCATGGGTTGAAGGCGCACTAAAATCCGCTGATTCGGACAGTCTCAAAACCGTTGCGCTGATGGATTTGGTTGAAACATATGAAGTTGATTATGTTGCCGGCATGGAAAAAGAGCATAACCACATTCATACGCAAGAACATGAAAAGGACGAGCATATATGGCTCTCACTTCGAAATTCGGCAGAAATTACAAAGGTTCTTTGCGAAATTATTTGTGAAGTTGATTCTGCAAATGCAGAAAAATACAAAGCCAATGCAGAAAAATATATTAATTCACTCCACGAGCTTGACGGCGAATACAAAGCTGCTGTTGAATCCGCAAAAAGAAAAACTTTGCTTTTTGCAGACCGTTTCCCCTTCCGTTATCTTATTGAGGACTATTCATTGGAATATCATGCCGCATTTTCGGGGTGTTCATCCGAAAGCGAAGCAAGTTTTCAGACCATGGCATTTCTTATCGATAAAACAAAAGAGCTTTCTTTACCTGCCGTTATCATAACAGAAAGCTCTGACGGTTCAATTGCAGAAATGATTTGCGCGGAAACAGGAACAAAAACCTTGGTTCTCGATTCATGTCAGTCAGTATCATCTGCAGATATTGAAAAAGGAACAAGCTATCTTGATATAATGAGAAATAATCTTGAAATTCTGAGGGAGGCACTTAACTGATGGCACTTATAAAAGTCAGCGGAGTTTCCCTCGGATATGATGGAAAAGCAATTGTTTCCGACTTGAATTTCGAGGTTAACAAGGGCGATTATCTCTGCATTGTCGGTGAAAACGGTTCAGGAAAAAGTACACTCATGAAAACCCTGCTCGGACAGAAAAACGTTGTTTCGGGCAAAATTGAATTCGGTGACGGATTGAAGCAAAAGGAAATCGGATATCTTCCCCAGCAAACACCGGTACAGAAAGACTTTCCGGCTTCCGTTAAAGAAATCATTTATTCGGGATGCCTCAATTCATGCGGTCTGCGTCCGTTCTATTCAAAAGAACAGAAAAAAAGAGCAAACAAAATCATGGAGAAACTCGGCATATCAGACCTTGCTTCAAGCTGTTACAGAGAGTTATCAGGCGGTCAGCAACAGAGAGTTTTGCTTGCAAGAGCACTTTGTGCCACAAAAACTCTTCTTGTTCTTGATGAACCCGTTGCGGGACTTGACCCCGTTGTTACCAAAAATCTCTACCGTCTTATCAGCGACATCAACAAAGAAGGCACAACCGTTATTATGGTTTCGCACGATATTCATGCCGCAATTGAGTTTGCTTCGCATATTCTTCACATCGGTAACAAGCCTCTGTTTTTCGGCACTAAAGATGACTATAAAAAGAGTGACGGATGTCATTGCTTTATTTGTGACGGAGGACATGAAGAATGAATATTATTGAAAAAATAACTTCCTATTTCAGCTATTCTTTCGTTCAATTTGCGCTTATTGCAGGTATTCTCATTGCTCTTTGTGCGGCATTGCTCGGAGTCAGCCTTGTGCTGAAAAGATATTCAATGATTGGTGACGGTCTTTCTCATGTTGCCTTCGGTGCAATGGCTGTTGCAACCGTCTGCGGACTTGCACCAATGACAGTCACCCTTCCGATAACAATCGTTGCGGCGGTTATCCTTTTGGGTATAACAAGCAATTCAAAAATAAAGGGAGATGCGGCAATCGCAATGATATCCGTCGGTGCGCTTGCTTTGGGATATCTCCTGCTCAATATTTTTTCCGCCTCTGCAAATGTCAGCGGAGACGTCTGCACAACACTTTTCGGGTCAACCTCAATTCTGACACTTTCCGAAACAGACGTTATTCTTTGTGCGGTGCTTGCAGTTATTGTTATTCTTGTTTTCGTTCTTTTCTATCACAAGATTTTTGCGGTAACATTCGATGAAGGTTTTGCATCGGCAACAGGCACAAACGCAAAAGCTTATAACACTCTGATAGCTGTTATCACCGCAGTTGTTATCGTCCTTGCGATGAAGCTTGTAGGCGCACTTCTCATATCAGCGCTTATTATCTTTCCTGCACTTTCGGCAATGAGAATCTTCAAAAACTTTTTTTCGGTTATAATCAGCTCTGCAGTTATTTCGGTTTTGTGTGCAGTTATCGGAATTTTCATTGCAATTCTTTACGGTACACCCGTAGGTTCAACAATAGTTGTTGCAAATACAGTTGTATTTTTGATTTGTATGTCTGTAGGTAAAATCACAAAAAGAGCATAAAAAATCCGAGGTCATCCCTCGGATTTTTCTTTTTATTTAATATATGCTTCGAGTCTATAAATCGGCATGCCCATAGATGAAAATCTGTGTTCATACTCGGTTTCTATATTCCCCTCAAAATCGCTGTTGTGAAGATCAAGAGAAACATTCTTAAGGCTGAAACCGCTGCCCGTGAGCTGTTCGATTGAATATTCAAAAAAGTGCATATTATCGGTTTTTTGGTGTATCTCCGCACCATTTTTGAGTATAACCTTATAGCTTTTCAGGAATTGTTCATTTGTCAAACGATGGTTTGCATATCTTTTCTTAGGATACGGACATGAAAAATTGAGGTAAATACGGTCTATCGACTCGGGCTTTATGTATTTTTCAAGATATTCCGCACCGCAGCGAAGAAATTTAAGATTGGATATATTTTCATCGGTTGCCGCTTCGCTTGCCATAACAATGACATTGGCGCACTTTTCAAGAGCAAGCACATTTATGTCGGGATTGCGTTTTGCAAGCTCACAGGCAAATCTGCCCTTACCGCAGCCTATTTCAAGCACAACGGGATTATCGTTTCCGAAAAGCTCCTGTGTATCAATATACTCTTTCTTTTCTATGGCAGTAAGGAAATTACAGTCATCGCTGAAAAGAGTTAAAACATTATCACATTTTGCAAGACGTTCCTCGAGATGTTTTTTCTTTCTCATTCTCATGGTTTTCACACCCTACATATATATCACCGCAGAAAAATCTGCGGTGATTGATTTTTTATTCTGTTATTTCGTCTTCAGCCGCTCCAGAAACAGTTTCTGTCATGATTGCGGCAAATTCCTCGCCTGTCATCTTCTCGTGCTCAAAGAGCTTCTGAGCGATAATGTGGAGCTTATCCATATGCTCGGTGAGAATTGATTCTGTTCTGCCGTAAGCATTTCTGATAATCTCTTCAATTTCTTCGTCAATCTGCGAAGCAACGGTTTCGGAATAGTTACGAACCTGACCGTAGTCCTTGCCAAGGAAAACCTCACGGTTTCCGCCGCCGAAGGCGATAGGTCCGAGCTTTTCGCTCATGCCGTATTTTGTAACCATGTTTCTTGCGATTTCGGTTGCTCTTTCGATATCATTGGAAGCACCAGTTGAAATGTCGCCGAGAACAAGTGCTTCTGCAACACGACCGCCGAGGAGACCTACAAGACTGTCAAGCATTTCATTCTTGGAGGTATAATTCTTTTCTTCGGTGGGTCTGTAAAGAGTATAACCGCCTGCCATACCTCTGGGAATAATCGAAATCTGGTGAACGGGGTCCTCGTGTTCAAGATAGAAGCTTGAAACGGCATGACCTGCTTCGTGATAAGCGGTAAGCTTCTTTGCCTTTTCGTTCATCTTATGGGATTTCTTTTCGGAACCGACCTGAACCTTGAGTGCGGCTTCGTCGATTTCCTCCATTGTGATAGCCTTCTTATCAATTCTTGCAGCAAGAAGTGCTGCTTCATTAAGAAGGTTTTCAAGGTCTGCACCCGTAAAGCCGATTGTTGCGTGGGCAATACTGTTAAGGTCAACATCGGGAGCAATGGGCTTGCCCTTTGCATGAACCTTAAGAATTTCAAGTCTGCCCTTTGTGTCGGGATAATTAACCGTTACCTGACGGTCAAATCTGCCGGGACGGAGAAGTGCAGGGTCGAGGATATCGGGGCGGATTGTTGCCGCAATAACGATAACACCCTCATTCGCACCGAAGCCGTCCATTTCAACGAGAAGCTGGTTAAGTGTCTGTTCTCTTTCGTCGTGACCGCCGCCCATGCCTGCGCCTCTGTGACGGCCTACAGCATCGATTTCGTCAATGAAAATGATTGAAGGTGAATTCTTCTTTGCCTGGTCAAAAAGGTCACGGACTCTCGATGCACCTACACCGACATACATCTCAACAAAATCTGAACCGGAAATTGAGAAGAACGGAACATCCGCCTCGCCCGCAACTGCTCTCGCGAGAAGGGTTTTACCAGTTCCCGGAGGACCAACAAGAAGAACACCCTTGGGAATTCTTGCGCCGAGAGTATCAAATTTTGTTGGATTCTTAAGAAACTGAACAATCTCTTCCAGCTCCTCTTTTTCTTCGTCCGCACCTGCAACATCCTTGAAGGTTGTTTTTCTCTTTTCGTCCTTAGCCTGCTTGATTCTTGCTTTGCCGAAGCTTAAGGTACGGTTATTCTCGTTGGTCATCGTCTGACTCATGCGCTTGAACATAAAGAATGTCAGCACACCCATTGCAACAAGAAGCAGAAGAGTGGGAACGATATCGTAAATCCACCGACCCGTTGAACCTGCAACATAGTCAGCCTTTATTGCTTTATCGGGATTTTCACGGTTATGCTTTATTACATCCTCATGAACATCATCAACAAAAAGATTAACATTGGGGACCGTGAAAGTATAAACCTTGTTTTCATCTCCCTGAAGCTTATATGTCAAAGCTCCGCTGCTGAGATTGAGGCTGTATTCCGATACCTTTCCCTCATCAAAGAGAGAAACGATTTCATAGTATCTTGTTTTTTCCTTTTTCTGAGTCTGACCGTAAACGGTAACACCGCCGATAATCAGAAGGGGAATTAAAATATAGGTCAGAATTGTCGGCAGTTTCTTTTTTAAATTGCCCGGATTAGTATTTTTTGTATTCAATTGGAACAATCACTCCTTATGTTATCATTCACATATTTATTTTTCATATACCTTCCTTTTAAGAACACCGATATAAGGAAGATTTCTGTATTTTTCGTTGTAATCGAGACCGTAGCCGACAACAAATTCATCGGGAACTTCCGCACCTGAATAATCTGCGAAAATATCATCAACAACTCTGCGTTCGGGTTTGTCAAGAAGAGTGCATATTTTTATGCTCTTCGGGTTTCTGCCGACAAGAATTTTCTTGAGACTGCTGAGCGTTTTTCCCGAGTCGAGAATATCCTCAACAATAAGAAGGTCATAGCCTTCAAGATTTATATCGAGGTCTTTAACAATTTTTACAACACCTGTTGATTCCGTTCCGCTCTGATAACTTGAAACGCACATAAAATCTATTGCGCAAGGAACGGTTATCGCTCTCATAAGGTCAGCCATAAAAACAACGGAACCTTTGAGAACACTGACAAGAAGAAGATTTTTATCTTTATAGTCTACGCTTATCTGCTTGCCGAGTCTTTCGACTATTTTCTGAAGCTGTTCTTCGCTGTAATATACCTTTTCGATATCGTTAAGCATTTCACACACCACACTTTTTTATTCTGACAACCAAAACCTTTTCTGTTGATTTTGTCACCGCCGCTCTTGAATCACAGCCTGCACCTTCAACAAGAACAACGCCCTTTTCATCGGAAAAAACCGCAACAGTATTGCGTTTTTCGGGAGAAATCTCAAGCTCATTAAAAAGCTTTTTCAGAGATTTTGTGCAGCCTCTTGACTTGAGTGAAATCTTATCACCCGCCTGACGGCTTCTTACAACGAGTCTGCCGAATATTTTATCACAGTCAAGATAATATTCCAACCCCTGATTTGAAAAGTTTTGTAAATTATTTGTTTCATTGATATTAACAATTTTTGTTTCGATAGCGCAGCCGAAAAACTCCGCCTTGCCGTCAACGATTTCAGAAGCCGTGCTTTCACAGGCTTCCTGAGGAAAATCGAGAATGCCTTTGCGAACTCTGACGGTTGCTCCCCCGTTTATCTGAACCTTACCTTCGGTTTTAAGCATACCGCAAATCATAAGAACAAATTTGTGTTCGGGAGTTATTCCGACACATTCTTCAGCAATTCTTATGATTGCACGTTTTTTCAGAGGAACAGGTACACTTGCAAGAGTTTCGGCATCAAAACCGTTTTCACGTCTTGATCTGTTAACGCAATCATCGGCAAGCAATGAAAGATATTCCTCATCCTCGTTTAATGCAGAAATACATCTTTCAGCACACTTTTCGAATGAACCGTTAATCACAGAAAACTCTTTCACAACATTGTGTCTTATTCTGTTTCGGGAATATGAAACATCGTCGTTTGTGTAATCCGTCACATATTCGATTGAATTTTTTTCGCAATAGTCGAGAATTTCCGCTTTTGTGCAGTCAATCAGAGGTCTTATGATATTGTCACGCCTTACGGGAATTGAACAAAGCCCTCTGAGTGCACTTCCTCTTGAAAAATTAAAGAGGAAGGTTTCAACTCTGTCGCTGAGATTATGAGCAGTTGCAATAATAATACCGTCGCCGAGAGAATTGAAAAATTCATATCTTATTCTTCTTGCACACTCCTCAAAACCCTCTCCGCTTTCCTTCGCCTTTTCGGCAACATTCACACGGAGAATATGAACGGGTATGCCCATTTCATTGCATTTTTTCTCAACAAATTTTTCATCTCTGTCTGCATCGTCGCCTCTCAGGCAATGATTGACATGAGCTGCACAGAGATTGATTTTATATTCATCCTTAATTGAATAAAGGATGTTCAAAAGAGCCATTGAATCACTGCCGCCCGATACTGCCGCAACAACCGTTGAGCCCTCGGGAAGCATATGATAACGTTCTATTGAAGCTCTGACTTTATTATTCATCGTGAATTTTCTCCAACTGGAGGAACAGAGTATGTTCGCCGTCAAACACAAAATTGACCGTACCGGTTTCGCCGTGTCTGTTTTTAACAACAATAACCTCGGCTATATTTGCATTTTCTTGCTGTTCAGCCGCACCCTGCTCATCATCATCTTTTTCGCCTTTATAATAGTCGGGTCTGTAAAGCATCATAACGATGTCGGCATCCTGCTCAATTGAACCCGATTCACGAAGGTCGGAAAGCTGTGGTCTGTGCGACTTGCCTCTGCCTTCCGTTCCTCTCGAAAGCTGTGCACAGCATACAACGGGAATATTGAGGTCCTTTGCCATCATCTTGAGGTTTCGGGTGATTTCGCTGACCTCCTGAACACGGTTTTCCGTTCTTGTGCTGCCCTTGATAAGGCCGAGATAGTCGATA
>JAZSDF010000051.1:0-12230 GCA_045531035.1 Acutalibacteraceae bacterium
GATTATAATGCAGCTTAAGTGATTAAGGTGAACGGAAATTGGCCTGTGAAAATTACAGTTCGGATTATTCCATTCACCTTAATATTAAAAAGCTCAAGTCGGTTAAGACTTGAGCTTTTATGTTTGGATTATCTGAATTTATAATTCCAAAGCTTTCTGAAATCAACATAAATGTTTTCAATCTCTTGAAGAATACCATTTATAAAATCAAGGAAACTGTTGTTGTTCATATCTTCGGTTTCTCCCGTTGCGGTGCTGTCAAAAACAAATGCAAATCGTCCGCCGGGTGCCGCATCGCCGTTTTGATAAAATGCGGTTGCATCTCCGCCAAGCAGGTTATCCGACCACTTGAAATTGAACTTAATTTCTTCGTCCGTAAGTCCGAGTGTACTTCTCGGAACGGAAATCTGAAGAACATTGCCGTTTACTGAATAATCGACTTTGCATACCTCTTCGAATTCAATGCCTCCGAGAGATTTTTCAAGTGTTGCTTTGCCGTTTTTCGGGGATTCTCTGTTGATAAGATATTCAAAGCCTTCCCAATTCGGCGAAACTCCGCTTGTGTCTGTGTCAATAAGAAGTCTCATCCAATCAGGGTCTGTTGAGGGAGTGAGATTGTCTGCTGTTTTTACATAGAAATAAATATTGTTTTCATCATATGCAACCTTTGACTGAACAATATCATTGCGGAAGGTATTGTTTGTGTAGAAATAACCTTTCCAGCCTGCGCTGTTGCGGTTCTTGCCGCCTTCATAATGATTATACTCGGGGAGAACGTCATCCCATTGAGAAACAGAGCCGTTTATGTCAATCGTTTTTTCGGCATCTGTTTTCGGGAGATTATCCGTACCTTTAAAACGGCGCACATTTTCAACAAGCTGATAATAATAGTGGTCCTTAAGAACACCTGCAGAGGGCTCTATATCACGGCTGTATTCCGCATTATATTGATCAGGAAAAGCGTTTTCAACATCGCACCAGCTTTTCCATCTGCCTGCAATCCATTCGTTGAAGCCTGTCACAAAGATGATTTCGGGGTCTTGTGAAATCGCATAGTCCCATTGCTGTTGGAAATTAAGACCGTAAAGAAGAGAATTGTCGATGCTTTTGTCAACGGTTATTTCCTTGCCCGCATAGTTATAGGTGTAGGAATAATCTCCGTCGGCGAAGCTTCTTCCCTGAACAGTTCCGATGGGGGAGTTCATAGCGATAAGACCGTTTTCGTTTGCGTTTTGAGCAACAGATACACACATTTCTTCAACACTGCCGAAGAGTCTTTTTCCGAATTTTGTCTGCTTATAATCGGAACACCAGCCCCATGTGTCCTCATAGTATTTTGTGTCTGAGGCAAAATAAGTTGATTCATTATCTCTGAATGTGAAGAAATCAAAAATTTCTTTGTCTTTTTCAACAGAGAGGTCCAGAGCACCGATATCTGCCATAACCATGGGTTTGTTGTTCCATATGAACCAGAAATCGCTGTATCTGCCCTTGCTGTAGAGATTATCATAGATGTCATAAAGCTGAGTCCGTGTGTCCTCATTACCTCCGAAATTGAGAATAAAGGAGATATCGGGTGTGTCAACGCCGTCTGCCCTCGCTTCGCTCCACACCTTAAGCAAAGCCTCATATCCCTCTGTGAAAACCTGAGTGCCGTTTGTTGTGTCAAAGAAAACAACATCTATATCCGCATCGGCAAGAAGCTCTGCATGCTTGCGGAGAATGTATTCGTCCGTGTTTGTATAAAAACCGTAGAGCGGTTCACCCCAAAAAAAGGGTCTGCCGTCATATGTTCCGCCCCATGCGGGATGGTTCCAGTCATTTACAGCTTCGGGATATTTGTCAAGAACGCTTCCGGTTGTTATCGGTTCATGGTCGTTTATCCACGGATAATGCCATGTCCAATAAAACATTGCCACATATTTATCTTCTTTTTTATCGCCGACATCTTCATTAAGCGAAAGAGTTCGTCCGAGACCGTCAACGGCCGCCCATGTTGAGGGGTTAACTTTGTTTTTTACTGCCTCGGAATCCGAAACCGCATTTGCGGAAAGACCAAATATTAAAACCAAGCACAAAATAAAAGCGGTCAGTTTTTTTGTAATCATATAAATTCTCCTTTCACTTTATATCTGTATTATATTACAGATGAATTGTTTTTTCAATAAAAAAGCATCTCCGTTTCGGAGATGCTTTTAATGAGGCAGTATGATTAATCTTCAATTGCCGCTTTGCGTGAATTGATTTTTCTGAAAATTTCGGGATCAAACTTGGGTGTTCTGTCGTAGTAATAGAGGCCGTTCTGCTCCTGTTCAATATCATAAAGCTGAGTGTAGCAGAAGCCGAACATTCTGTAGTTATCAAGAAGTGCATCGGTAAGACCTGCATATCTTTCAAAGAATTCTTCTTCCGTCTTGGGTGCATTGCCGTAGCCCCAGGCGTCGACTCTGTCGCCTTTTGACCACTGAAGTCCGCCGTATTCGCTGACCCATGCACAGCCCTTGCCGCTGTACATCTGTCTGTCGGGGAATCTTTCAAAGAGAACATTTTCCGTCATGAGTTTATCGTAGTTTTCTTTGAAAACATGATAATCCTGCTCATAGTCGTGAACATCATAGATATCGGTTTCAACATGGAAGTTACCGCTTGTGTCAATGCAGGGACGTGTTTCGTCAAGCTGTTTTGTAACTCTGTAGATTGTTTTGAGAATACTGTCGTACTGCTTTCTGCCGTTTATGTCCCATGTTTCATTGAACGGACACCAGCCGATGATTGAAGGATGATTGAAATCCCTTTCAACACATTCGCACCATTCGGGAAGCATGGCTTCGAGAGCTCTTTCGTCTGACCAGTCAAGCCCCCAGTTGCCGTATTCGCCCCATACAATATAGCCGAGTCTGTCGCAATGATAGATAAATCTCTTTTCAAAAACCTTCTGATGAAGTCTTGCACAGTTGAAGCCGACAGCCATTGAGATTTTAACATCGTTTTCAAGTGCTTCGTCGGTAGGAGCGGTGTAAATGCCGTCGGGATAGAAGCCCTGGTCAAGAACAAGTCTTTGGAAAACGGATTTTCCGTTGATAAGGAATTTATAATCATCGATTTTTACATTTCGAAGACCGAAATAGCTCTTTACTTTATCTTCGCCGAAAGTGAGCTCAAGGTCATAAAGTCTGCCGTTGCCGACTTCCCAGAGATGGATTTCGTCAAGCTTGATTTCGCCCGTGATTGTTGAAGCGGCTTTCTTTGAGAATGAACCCATTGCCTTGCCTTCATATGAAGCGGAAGCGGTAAATTCGCTTTCGCCCTCAACAACAGCCGAGATTGCAATAACACCGTTGATATAATCGGGATAAAGCTTAAAGCTCTTGATATATGTTTTTGGAACAAATTCAAGCCACACGGTTTGCCAGATACCGGTTGTTCTTGTGTAGTCACAGCCGTGGGATTTGAGTAATTCGCTCTGCTTTCCTCTGGGGACAAGAATGTTTCTTACATCGTCAACTGCATTGACAATAATAACGTTTTCGCCTTCGGCGAGATATTCCGTAATATCAAACTTGAATGAAGAATATCCGCCCTTGTGATAACCTGCTTTTTTACCGTTGATGTAAACCGTTGTTTCGTAGTCAACCGCACCGAAATGAAGAAGAACATTGCCTTTGAGCTGTTCTGCGGTGATGTCAACGGTTCTTCTGTACCACACGGCAGGAATGAAATCGGTGTGTTCGATTCCCGAGAGCTTACTTTCGGGGCAGAAGGGGACAACTATCTTTGTTTCCCAATCTTTTCTTTCAATAATGCCTGATTCTTTTTTGCTGTTGCCGAAGTCGAATTCAAAATCCCATTCGCCGTTGAGGTTGAGCCATGAAGCTCTTTCGGATTGAGGATCGGGATGTTCGTGTCTGGGAATGTTAATCATAGTTATTCTCCTTATGTTAAATTTCAAAATAGTTTTCTTCAAGCATTGCCGCAAGGCAATGATAAACGGGCAGGGTCAATTCCTGAACCTTGAAGGTTTCCGTTTCGGGAAGCTTTATGCAGATATCGCAGATTTCATTCAGTCTGCTGTTTTCTTCTCCTGTTATTGCAACCGATTTTATGCCTGCCGCTTTTGCTGTTTCAGCGGCATATACAATGTTTTCGGAATTCCCCGAGGTGCTGAAACAAAGCAAAACATCATTTCCTTTTGCGTATGTATAAACCTGCTGAGCAAAAACAAGAGAGGGAGCGACGTCGTTTTCAAAAGCGGTCATAAGAGCCGAGTGTGAACAAAGTGAAATTGCGGGCAGACCTTTTTGAAGGTTATCTGCAATAAATTTGTCCTTAAAAGACACCTTTTCTTTGTCGGAAATGGGTCTTTTTTTCAGGAAACCTTTCATCAGTTCACCGACGAAGTGGTCACAGTCTGCCGCCGAGCCTCCGTTTCCGCAGCAGAGGATTTTTCCACCGTTGTCATAACAAGAAACAAAGAGTTCAAATGCGGAATAAATATCGTTTCTGCATTTTTCAAGGCAAGGAAATCTTTCAAAAAGCTCGCTGAATATCATTTTACGCCCTCCGCATATTCTTTTGCAACTCCGATTGCGGCATAATCGCCTATATCGTCACCGAGCATTGCAGGAACTATTTTACAACATTCTGCGGAAATTGCAAGAGCCTCTTTCTTTATAACTTCATTCATGCTGTCAATAAGCAGATGCCCCGAACGCTGGAAAATGCTTCCGATAACAATTCTTTCGGGATTGAGAATGTCAATGAGAATCGAAAGACCGAGACCGAGCTTTTCTCCGCATCTGCGGTATATTGCGTTTGCAAGCTTATCGCCTCTCATCGCAGCGTCTGCAATAGTTTTTGCGGTTACGTTATCATAGGGGATCAGGGTTGTTCCGTTATAAATCGAGAGCATTTTTTTGCCCATTGCGGCAATACCCGCACCGCTGCAAAAGCCTTCGAATGAACCTGCTTTGCCGTATGCAACGGGACCGTCGGCGTCAAGCCTTATGTGACCGACCTCACCTGCTGTGCCGTTTGTACCGCTGTAGAGCTTTCCGTCAAGAATAAGCCCCGCACCCATGCCTGTGCCGAAGGTTAGAAAAATCATGTTTTTTGTTCCTTTTCCCGCACCGAACTGCCATTCAGCAAGTGCGCACGCATCCGCATCGTTCCTGATCTTGCAAGGTATACCGAGGCTGTCTTTTATAATATCTGCAAGCGGAACATTGTCCCAGTCGGGGAGATTGGGAGGTCTCATGATTATGCCTTTTTCACAGTCCAAAGGACCTCCGCAGCTTACTCCGCAGGCGAGAATATCATCGGCTGAAATTCTATTTCTTTCCATGATTTCACGGGCAGATGAGATAAGCTCATCAACAACAGCTTTCCAGCCTCTTTCAACTTTTGTTTCAAAACGGATTTTATCTTTGACCGATGTTCCGTTTTTCTCGCTGATTACAATGGCGCATTTTGTTCCGCCGATATCCATTCCGAGATAGTATTTCATCGCAGCATCACCGCTTTACAGTTTGTTTTCTTAATTATATATGCAAATCTGTTCTAAGTCAATAAAAGTAATATAATTGTACTCTTGTGAAAAAATAAAACACGAAAGGGTGAGAATATGGCAGTAACATTAATCAGAGCAACCTTGCTTTATGCCGCAATAATTTTTCTTATACGTCTTATGGGTAAACGGCAGATAGGGGAATTGCAGCCTTCGGAGCTTGTTGTGACGATACTGCTTTCCGAAATAGCATCAATTCCAATGCAGGACAACAATATACCGATTATTCATTCGGTAGTTGCGCTTTTTGCACTTGTATCCTATGAAATACTGACATCTGCTGCGGGTCTGAAGAGCTATAAGCTTCGCACTCTTATACAGGGTCATCCCGTGATAGTTATCCGTAACGGTGAAATAGATATGAAAGCATTAAAAAAACTCCGTATGACTGTAAATGACCTGATTTCAGCGTTAAGGCAGAAGGACGTTTTTGATATTTCGCAGATTTCCTACGCTATTTTTGAAACAAACGGTCAGATAAGCGTACTTCTTAAACCCGAATACAGAAACTCAACTGCAAAAGATCTGAACATTCAGCCTGTCGATAACGGTATGCCGTTTGCGGTTGTTTGTGACGGAAAAATAATTGACGATACTGTCGCAGAGTCTGGTCTTGACAAAGATAAAATTAAAAAGCTTATCATATCAAGCAAAATTCCGCTTGAAGAAATAATAATAATGACCGTGACTGCAGACGGAAAGGCTTTTATTGCCAAAAGAGGTGAAAGCGAATGAAAAGAGTGTTTATTGCTGTTTTACTTCTTGCATCGGCTGTTTCCGTTTCGGTATGGTCAAATTATTCGTTTGAGAAACACATGAAAAAGTTTTCTTCATCGTTGGAAAGTCTTATAGTTTACTCCGAAAAGTCCGACGATGAGTTTCTGGAGAATGAAACCCGAAAAGTTGTTGAAGCCTGGTATGATTCTTCTGCCTTCCTTCATTCACTTGTGGCTCACGAGGGCATGGATGAACTCGAAAAAAGCATAACCTCTCTGCCGCTTCTTATCAGACATTCGGACAGAGAGGAGTTCAGAAACGAGTGTATCAGCGCACTCAATCAGATAGACAATCTTATTGATTCCGAAAGAATTAACATCGGCAATGTGCTTTATATAAGTCCCGCAATGAAAACGATTATTATAAGGCAAGGCAATACAAATTGAAAATAAGGTTTTAGATTTTTTGACATTTTTATGCCCTTCCCCGTGTTGGCTTCTTCGATGTATTTATCAAAACCCCAGCCCCATTTTGTGACACAGAATAAAAGATACACAAGCGCACCTATCGGAAGAAGCAGATTCCCGACCGCAAAGCTTTCGCTTTCGGGAATGTTTCTGTCGCCGATTATTTTTACATTGCTCCAGATATTGTAACCGAGTACACACGGGATACTTCCGAAAAACAGCAGAATACCGCTTACAAGCGTGGATTTGTTTCTTGTCCATCCGAAATTGTCAATGCCGCTTGCAATTATATTTTCAAACACGGCAATAACCGTTGACAGACCGGCAAAGCTCATGAACAAAAAGAAAAGTGTACCCCATATTCTGCATCCCGCCATGTTGGCAAAAACCTTCGGAAGAGTGATAAAAATAAGTGACGGACCCGAATCCGGCTCTATTCCGAAACTGAAGCAGGCAGGGAATATAATAAGACCCGAAATAATGGCAACAAAGGTGTCAAGACTGCATATTCTGATTGATTCGCTTGCAAGTGTATTGTCCTTGGACATATAACTGCCGAAGATTTCCATGGAAGCGATGCCGATGCTTAATGTGAAGAAAGCCTGACTCATTGCTGAGGTTATAATATTTACGATATTATTTTTGATTATGCTTCCGATATCGGGGAAAAGATAGAATTTTAATCCCTCTTCAGCGTTTTCAAGAGCAAGAGAATGAATTGCAAGAATAACAATCAGCAAAAGCAGACCGACCATCATGAATTTTGTTGTACGTTCAATACCATTCTGAAGACCCAGGCTGCACACGGTCAGCCCTATCAGTACGCACAGACCCATCCATAGCAACATTTCTGCGGGGTCTGAAAGCATATCCGAAAAAATTATTGATGACTGTTCTGCGGTCAGATTATCAAATGTTCCGATCATATATTTAATGAAATATCCGAGCATCCACCCTGAAACCGTTGTGTAGTACATCATAAGAAGCAGGCATCCCGCAAGGCTCACCCAACCGTATATGTGCCATTTATGACCCGGTTTTTGAAGCGTTCTGAACGCCTTGACCGTGCTTTGACGGCTTGCTCTTCCGACAGCAAGCTCCATTGTAAGAACGGGAATACCTATGACAAAAAGAAATACCAGATAGAATATAACAAAAATGCCACCGCCGTTTTCTCCCACAATATATGGGAATTTCCAGACATTTCCTATTCCTATTGCACAGCCTGCACTTACCAGCAGGAATCCGAGACGTGATTCGAATTTTTCCCGACTCATATTTTCTCTCCTCAGAAAAACGAAAATTATTTACAAAATGTTTATTTTTGTGTTGAAATATACATTTAATAGTGTTACAATAAGTTGAAAATTATTCGGAAAGGATAATGCTATTATGGATTACAAAATGATTCTTACACCCGAAGAGCAGGATATACTTAACGGCTCCAAGGGCGAAACAATGGCAAAGGTTATGAAAACCCTTGTTCTTTACGGCGAAGCTTTCGGCGCAACCAAGATGGTTCCCGTTGAAAGCAAGATGGGTCACCTTGTAACAAGCTTCGGTCTTAAGGTTATGAAGCCCGTTTATGACCTTATGGATCAGCTTATCGAAGGCGGTGCACTTTCACAGCAGAAGTTCTCCGTTGACCCCAAGCCCATCGATCCCAAGGTTCCCGCAAACTTCCTTCAGAAGCTTATTTTCAATAAGTTTATGTACAGCATGCAGAACAGCTATGATGCACAGCTTTCAAAGCTCGGTCTCGTTGACGATAAGTCATATACCTGCACATGCTACATGGACGAAGTAGGCAATGTTCCCAAGAAGGGCGAGGTTCTTTCATGGGCAGAGTCATCGGCTGTTGTTTATGCAAACTCCGTTCTCGGTGCACGCTGCAACAGAAACTCCGGTATCATTGAGCTTTTCGGTTCAATCGTAGGCAGAGTTCCCTATTTCGGACTCGTTACCGATGAAGGCAGAAAGGCAACATGGATTGTTGAAGTTAAAACAACCAAGAAGCCCGAAGCACAGATTCTCGGTTCGGCAATCGGTATGAAGGTAATGGAAGATGTTCCTTATATCAAGGGTCTTGATCAGTGGATCGGTACAGAGCTTGACGGCGATACAAAGGCATATCTCAAGGACTTCGGTGCTGCAACAGCATCAAACGGTGCTGTAGGTCTTTATCATGTTGCAAATCTTACTCCTGAAGCAGTTGAACAGGGCGAAGCTCTTATTGCAGAAGGCGCACAGGTTTATGTTGTTGACGATGCAGAACTTGAAAGAGTTCAGGCAAATTATCCCGTTATGTGGAAAGATAAGAACGCAACTCCCAAGCTTTGCTTCGTAGGCTGCCCCCATCTTTCACATGCACAGCTTATTGAGTGGACAGACAACGTTGCTGCAGGTCTTAAGAAGAACGGTCTCAAGAAGGTTTCAATCCCCACCGTTTTCACTGCCGCACCCGCTGTTGTTGAGGAATTCAACAAAACTCCTTATGCCGAAAAGCTTAAGGCAACAGGTGTTATCCTCAGCTACATTTGTCCTCTTATGTATATGAACAATCCTCTTTGCAAGAAGATGCCCGTTATAACAAACTCTAATAAGCTCAGAACATACACAACATCTCGCTACTACAGAAGCGAAGAGATTCTTGATATTATCACAAAGGAGGCAAAGTAAGATGAAACAGTTCAAAGGACGTCCCGTTGTTGCAGGTAAATGCACAGCTACCGCTCTCGTTTCTCACGGCGGTTTCAACACTCTCGCCTCATTCCAGAACGCTCTTCAGTTCGGTGATAAAGAAGCAAAGTGCGGCGACCAGAACAATGCCGACCTTTACGGCAAGCCCATGGTAAATACCGCCCTCTGCCTTCCCCAGACAATCGGTTCAACAACCGGAGGTATGGTTCTCTACTGTGCAAACGCAATGAAGAGAAACCCCACCTGCATGCTCTTTTCCGAGCATATCGATTCCCTTGCATGCGCAGGCGCAGTTCTTGCCGCAGTATGGACAGATGAACCCATGGTTACTGTTGACTGCCTCGGTCAGGAATTCCTTGATTATGTTAAGGACGGTATGAAGATTACCGTTGAAGCAGACGGAACAGTTACAGTTGAATAATTAAAGACGATTTTGCCGCAGACTTCGGTCTGCGGTTTTTATTTCTTATAAATAAATATACATGCACCGATTTGTGAAAAAACAATTATCTCTTTTAGATATAATTAACAAAAATTCCCAAATTTAGGAAAATATTGTAAAAATGTCTTGCAAAACAGCCTTTATGGATATATAATATGTTCCGACTTGGAACACAAAAGAGGTGAAAGGCAAGTTATGTATTTTTTGACAAAGGTTTGCAGACGAACAGAAGATGATGATGTAATTCTGTTCGGTGTTGCGGATGAAAGTCATGATTTTGGGGATTTTACCGATGACATGACGAAAGCTGCGAATTTTGTTGAATTGCTCAATTCTCAAAAGGTTGACTCTGTTCATGTTTCCGATATTATTGAGGACATGTTTTACTGATAGAAACAGAAAATTTTATATTCCCTATTGACAACCTTGTTCTAATCTGTTAGAATGAGGTTGTACTAATGCATTAGAACAAAACGTTTAATCGTTTAAAAAGGGGGAGATAAAAGATGTCAACACCAAAGATTTTTGAAAGTGAATACCGTTTTTGTCTTATCTTATGGGAGCATGAACCCGTAAGCAGCCGTAAGCTTTCCGAGCTTTGCAAGGAGAAACTCGGCTGGTCAAAAACAACAACCTATACCGTTATCAAGCGTCTTTCCGACAGGGGAGTTCTGAAAAACGAAAACACGGTTGTAACTTCACTTGTATCAAAGGATGAAGCTCAGGTTTCGGAAATCGATGAGCTTATGGAAAAGAAGTTTGAAGGTTCAATTCCCGCATTCCTTGCCGCTTTTGCAAGAAGCCGTAAGCTTTCTGATAAGGAGATTGCCGAGATAAGGCTGATAATCGAGCAAGGAGGTAAGTGATATGAATACCTTGTTTCTTGATTTTCTGAATATCAGCATAACTGCAAGCTACATAATTCTTGCTGTTATTCTTGTAAGGCTTCTGTTTCCGAAAATACCGAGAAAATTTATCTGTATTCTTTGGGCGATTGCGGGAATAAGACTTGTTTTGCCGTTTTCGTTTGAGAGCGTTTTCAGTCTTATTCCGAGTGCCGAAACCGTACCGCCCGATATCGTTATGTCACACAGTCCGACCATTCAAAGCGGTATACCCATGGTGAACAATGCTGTCAATCCTGTTATTTCGGATTTTCTTGCGCCCGCTGCAGGAGCAAGCGTTAATCCCTTGCAGATTTTAACGGGTATTGCATGGAATGTGTGGATTATCGGCGTTGCAGTGCTTCTTGTTTACGGTATTGTCAGCTATTTCAGGGTTAAGAAAACCGTTTCCGATGCGGTGCTTTTAAACGGTAACATATGGCAGAGCGAAAAGGTTGTTTCGCCGTTTATTCTCGGCGTTATCAAGCCTAAAATCTATATTCCCTACGGGATGGACGGGGAAATCAGAAGTCATGTTATTGCTCACGAAAACGCACATCTCAAACGCCGTGACCATTGGATAAAACCGCTCGGATTTCTGCTTCTTTCCGTTTACTGGTTCAACCCTCTGATTTGGGTTGCCTATATCCTTCTTTGCAAGGATATAGAGCGTGCGTGCGATGAAAAGGTCGTTTCACAGATGAACGAAGATAACAGAAATGATTATGCCTCGGCACTTCTCGAATGTGCGGTCAACCGCAGAAGAATAGCCGCCTGTCCTCTTGCCTTCGGTGAAACGGGACTTAAAGAGCGTATCAAAGGTATCATGAATTACAAAAAGCCCACATTCTGGGTTATAGTTATCGCCGTTATTGCCTGCATTGCTGCGGCGGTATGCTTCCTTACAAATCCCAAGTCATCAACGGAATATACCGAGCTCGGATACCGTCTTAACATCACGGAAGAAATCTACACAATGACAACCCAGCTTCCTGATAAAACGGAAAAAAAGAGCTATAAGGTCGGAGAAGGCACAAAAGGTGAGCTTTCAAACGGAACAAAGTTCGAAATTATTGAAACCAATCTTCAGACGGGTGAGTTAACAATCAAATTCAGCGGTGAACCGATTTACAGTCTTGTAGGAAGTACCGTCGGAAACGGACTTCAGGAGTGCGGTCAGATTGTTATTAATGAAAATGAACCGCATACTCTTGCAGACGACAGCGACGGTGTTTACAGAAGAATAACCTTTGAATTTGTCAAAACCGAGGATCTGGAAACCGTAATTTCAAACGCAATAATAAATACACACCGATGCGGCTATAAACTCGGCACTTATGCCTGCGAAACCCATGAGATTTTTGCAACAGAATCCGTTGATACAGGCGATTATGAAACCGTTAATGTTTATATGTGGGTCAACTATGGCGAATTTATAAAATACGGCGATTCGCTTG
>JAZSDF010000002.1:0-3472 GCA_045531035.1 Acutalibacteraceae bacterium
AAATCAAGAGCCGTCAAAACCGAGGCTGATAACCTGAGAGCAAACCGCAACAAGGTTTCAAAAGAAATCGGTATGCTTATGGCTCAGGGCAAAAAAGAAGAAGCTATGGCCGCAAAGTCAAAGGTAACGGAATTTTCCGAAAGACTTGCAGAGTGCGAAAAGCTTGAAGCTGAGTATGCCGAAAAGGTTAACAAGATAATGATGGTTATACCCAACATCATTGACCCCAGTGTACCTGTCGGTAAGGATGACAGCGAAAATGTTGAGGTTACAAAATACGGCGAGCCCGTTGTTCCCGAATTTGAAATTCCTTATCATACAGAGATAATGGAGCGTTTCAACGGTATTGACCTTGATGCTGCAAGAAACGTTGCAGGTAACGGCTTTTACTATCTTATGGGTGATATTGCACGCCTTCATTCCGCCTGCATTTCATATGCAAGAGATTTTATGATTGACAGAGGATTTACCTACTGTGTTCCTCCTTTCATGATCAGAAGCAATGTTGTAACAGGCGTTATGAGCTTTGCCGAAATGGATGCCATGATGTATAAAATTGAAGGCGAAGACCTTTATCTCATCGGCACAAGTGAACATTCAATGATCGGTAAATATATTGATACTATCGTAAATGAAGATACTCTTCCTCACACCCTTACCAGCTATTCACCCTGCTTCCGTAAGGAAAAGGGTGCTCACGGCATTGAAGAAAGAGGCGTGTACAGAATTCATCAGTTCGAAAAGCAGGAAATGATTGTTGTGTGTAAGCCCGAAGACAGTATGATGTGGTTTGAAAAGCTTTGGCAGAATACGGTTGACCTTTTCCGTTCGCTTGATATTCCCGTCAGAACACTCGAGTGTTGCTCAGGCGACCTTGCAGACCTTAAGGTTAAGTCCTTCGACGTTGAAGCATGGTCACCCAGACAGAAGAAGTATTTCGAAGTCGGTTCATGCTCAAATCTCGGCGATGCGCAGGCACGCAGACTCAAAATCAGAGTCAACGGTAAAGACGGCAAGTATTTCGCACATACTCTCAATAATACCGTTGTTGCACCTCCCAGAATGCTCATCGCATTTCTTGAGAACAACCTCAACGAAGACGGAAGCGTAAACATTCCCGTTGCACTCCGTCCCTACATGGGCGGCAAAGAAAAGCTTGTTCCCGTTAAATAATAAACAAACCCGCTGATTTACAGCGGGTTAATTATTTGTTAAATATTAAATCATAAACCTAAAAGTCTTTGGAAAATGTTGACTACCTTTAAAACATAGTTGCGGATAGAATTAAAGAAATCATCAAACACAGTAATTTTGGTTTCTCCTGTGCCTGAACCTGCTGTACCGTCATATGATGAGGAAACCGAATTCATCCAGTGAATAATTCCGTTGGGACTGTCCAGTGAGACAGTATTTCCGTTTCCGTCAACAGTAGTAACATTGGGATAAGCGCTTCCGTCAAGCATGTGAAAATCGTAAGTGATAACCTTTGCCAGATGGTGGTTGTCACTTGCGGAGTTTCCGCTCGGTTCAACAACATTTGTGATGCTTGAAAGTCTGCAGTTTTCGGGATGGCTGTTATATTTGCAAACATTTTTCCACAGAGGAGTTGTTATAAGATTATAATTTACAATCGGATCTTTTGTGCTTGAAATCATCCATATTGCAGTGTCGGAGCAGTTCTTTACTTCTTCAGCAGAAACCGTACCTGTCGCAGCAATCGGAAATGCACCTGCAAAATAATCCGGGAACGCAATGACCATATCCCATGCCATTTCACCGCCTGCAGAACTTCCGCTGATGAAAATTTTTGTTGTATCTATGTTTTTACCGTGAGTGTCAATGAAATCGTCTATGAGAGCTCGAAGGGAATCAATCAGAGAAGAGTTCCAATAAACAAGCTTATCTTCAGGCGATCTCGGCAGAAGAATGAACGAACCGCCGCTTTCAAAACGGCTTTGCAGTTCAGATGAAGCCCAATATGGCATATCGCTGTCATCAAGCTGCGATCCTTCATAATCGGCATGACCTATTCCGTGCAGAAAGATAACAAGAGGGTATTTTTGACTGTCGTTTTCTCCTGCGGGAGAATAGTAGCGGTAGTCAAGGGCGTATCCGTCTGTTTCGGGCGCGATTCCGCTTTCAAACTCGTTGCGTAGAGCTTCAATACCCGCAGAAACAGGAAGAGCGGTTTTTCGGTTGGACGCTGCGACAGTGTTTATGCTCAGAACAAATAAACACATACATACTGCAGTAAGAACGGAAAAAAGTTTTTTGAATGTTTTCATTGGATACACCTCATTAATTTTTTATTGAATTTTAATATAAAGCTACTGTGTTGTAAATTTGATTGGGGTTTGTTGCTGATTTGTTAATTTGCTTACAGTAATCTGTTTTTGTCCGGTTTAAGGATTTTGCTGACCGTCAATAATCCGATGACCGTGAGTACAAGCTCAATTGCCATATATGAGCCGTTGTAGAAGAACGAATATGTCACGATTGCCATGCCTTCGGGGCAGTAACCTGTCCAAATTGTAATGCCGCTGATAAAGTGGCAGATAAATCTGATAATGCAAACAATAATTCCGCCGAGAACAAGCTCTGTTGACTGTTTGTTGAGTTTACCTTTGAACATTCCTCCGAGACCGAGACATCCGAATGCAACAATATAATCTGCGAATGTAACGATGAGATATGAAGCAATCCCAGTAACGTAAGTGAAATTTTTATATCCTATAATCATTTCGAATATTGCGAGAACCGTGCTTGCTGCAAGACCGTTCTTAATTCCGTGACGGTACGATACAACAATAATCGGTACTTGACCGAAAAGGCTGAAACTTCCGCCATAGATAAATGGCCAAGGAAGAAGGTCCGAAACGGTGAATATTGCGATTGATAAGGCAACCAATATCGCACTTTCGGTTAATACACGGGTTTTTGCTGTTATTTCTTTCATTTTGACAAAACTCCTTTCTATCGAAAGGGGATGCAGAAAATAAAATGCCACACAGAATCGGTTGGGCATAAAAATTCCGCATTGAAATAATTTCCTACGCCCGCATTATCGGGATCAGGTATGAGGGTATAATCTCAGCCGCCTTGAAACAGCACCCCTTTGTCACGGAGATTATACAACATTCGTCATGAAAATGTCAACACTAAATATTATAATCAATATAATATATTGCTCCAAAAAACATCGAAATAAAACGAGAAACCGCGAAACACACGGCAAGGTTGAGAAGAAGGATAAAAAAGATTGAAAAAAGGTGTTGACAAACGGGGCTGGATTTGGTAATATAGTCGAGCACTCCGCAAGAACGGGGATGCAACGCACCTTGAAAATTAAACAACGATTGATAGAAAAAATACCCTTGAAGATTAATTTGAGTATGTACTTCAAGTACAGCAGTAATTCTCGAGAAAAACGAGAAACAGATGTCAGATGGACATCACGAGCGATTAAGCTCTA
>JAZSDF010000160.1:0-15091 GCA_045531035.1 Acutalibacteraceae bacterium
ATATCTATTTCTACAACAATCAACGAATTCAACTTAAAACAAAACTGACCCCGCTTGAAAAACGAAGTCAGTTTACCGCTTAATTAAATATTTCTGCCTTAGGGGACTTTTTGTACTGTCCGCACAATTTGGAGCAGTTTATTAAACCTTTTCGGGGATAATTTTTATTTATTGATTATCGGTGTTATTACAGGCTTGCCTTCACGGTCAAGCAGAGGGGTTAATCCGCCTGCATAACCGCTTGAAACAAAAAGATAATTTACTCCCGTTTCTTTGTCAACATAAATCATCGCTCCGCCTAAATCCTGGGAATAAACCTTTTCAAATCTTTTTTCTTTCGCCATTTCATTTCACCTCAGCTCACAGTGTAATCGCTTGCTCTTTCAAGGTGTCCGCTTTCTCCCGAGCCCTTGAGTCTGTAAACATTATCTCTCGGAGGGCAATACATCTCAAGCACTCCCTTTTCTGCACCGCTTACCATGAGCATAAACTGCGTTATCGCAGGAATGAGAAGCGAAAAATACCCTTCATGGGTAACGGAATTCCACATTGAAAACGCAAAGGTTGCACAGTTTCCGCCGAATCCCCAATAGTTGGGATAGCTTAGAAGTCTGTTGTGAAGTGTGTCAAGCTCTTCTGCATCAAGCTCGGTTGTTTTTGACCACACCTTATCCATGCGGTTTTTGGTGTTTTCCTTATATGCTTCTATATTATAGTATATACCCCATCCGTCATCAACAGAGAATGAGAATACTCCGACGGAAACACCCTGACCTGCCGGCACATCGTAATGTCCTACCCGAATAGTCTCGTCGGAATTATTATGAACATAAATCCAGGTGTGTCCCGAAATCGGCCATACATAAATACAGGTGCAGAGAGAAAGAGTTGCAACGCATCCGTCATCGACATCAGTTTCCGGTTCAACCTCAGGGACATCTGTTTCTTCAAGGGTAGGATTGTTTTCTTCCGAAACAACGGTTGTAGGTTCAGCACTTTCAGTTGCAAATGCAACGGAAGAAACGCTGAAAATCATTATCATTCCAACAAGAACAGCGATAATTCTTTTCATATCAAACACTTCATTTCTTTTTTATAATTGCACCGACAATACCTGCCGCAACCGCCGTGCCTGCAAGAACAGCTGTTTTTGTTTTTTCAAGCTCATCGGCATCCCAGAAATATCTCATTTTTGCGCCTATTCCCCTGCCGCAAAGGTCGGCATAATTGAAGAAATAGGTCATGTAGTTTTCGGGGTCTCTTTCATCAATTTCAAAAATTCTGACTCCTCGCATCTCGCCGCCGTAGCAACGGAACGAAGCACATGAGGTCTGAATGAAATCAACTCCCTTGTATTTACCCTCAAAGCAATTCACATGGTCGTGTCCCGAAACAATACCCTTGACGTCACCACATTCAAGCACGGCATCAAAAAGTCCCGACGATTCTTCAAGAATACAGGGATATTCAAGCATTGTGCCTCTTGCAATATCGGGTCTGAGTCTGCACCAGCCCTTTGCATGAGTGAGAACAGCACCCGTATCATTCGGTCCGCATTGTTCAATGAGGTTTGTTATTTCGGGCAGAGGAATATGCGCAAACATTAGCGACGGTACATTTTCTCCGCCGTTTTCTTCTTTGAGCTTTGCGGATGTCTGCTTATACCACTCAACGGTTTCGGGTTTGATTGCGGTATAGCATTTGTCCTCAAACTTGTTATACCATGCAGAGTCAAGCATCCAAAGATTGAAAAGCACCTTTTCTCCGTCACGGGAATAAACAGGAATATTATAGGTGTCACAGTCAACCTTTCCGTTGCGTGTATTCATCGGCAGACACATTGAATAGCTGCGGTAAATATCCGCCTGCTCATCCTTTGAAACGGCGTTCATATCGTCGTGATTTCCGTAAATCATTGCAAAAGGAATTTTTCTCTTTTCAAGCGGTTCACAGATATGATGAATGGAGTCCTTCATAACTTCAAGCGTTGCCGCCTTGCCGCTTGCAATCTTACGGTCTCCGAATCTTGCATCAAGAAGATGGTTGCCGAGGATGTTGTCGCCCGTAAAAACTACCAAATCGGGTTTTATAAGGTCATATGCGTTGTCAAGCATCTTAACCATCGCTTTGCGGACATACTTCATATCCTGCGGGTCGCTGACCTGCATAACAACAAGCTTTCCCGACGAATTAAATTTAACAGCATTTGTGTTTTTCATAAAAACCTCTTATTTGCCTGCAAGGCGTTCTTCTCTTTCGACAAGGAACTTTGATTTTCTGGGAACAACAAATGTCATTCCCTTTTCAATAAGTTCAAAGGATGTGTCAGTTATAAATTTACATTCACCGTCAACATTAACAGCAGCAGGAGAATCGCTGTGAATTGTGAGCTTTTTGCCTCTTTTGAAGGTTGTGATATCCCAGTCAAGATGCTCGCCTCTTTTATATTTATTAAGGAGAGTTACAAGCTTTGCTCTGCTCACACTTGCTTCAACAATAACGAAATCAAGAAGTCCGTCATCCGGCTGTGCAAGAGGTGCTGCCATGAAGCCGCCTCCGTACCATCTTGAGTTTCCGCAAAAGCAGAAAAGACAGTCCTTTGAAACGACCTCATCATCGTCAATTGTTATTGTAAATTTATTATGGAATTTTCTCATAATAGCATAAAGGCATCCGAGATAATAAGCACCTTCGCCCGTTACAAGAGGGAATTTTTTGATTTTGCCCTGCATTGCACAAACTTCGGCATCCATACCCATGGAGCACTGATTTATTGCGATTTCATTTCCGCACTTGATAAGGTCAAGCTCTACGGGTACGCCTTCAATCTGATCCTCAAGCTCAAGGAATTCCTCCTGAGTGCCGAAAAGACGGATAAAGTCATTACCCGAACCGAGAGGCACAACGGCAACCTGAACATTTTTGTATCCGTATGCACCGTTTACAACGTCATAGAGAGTACCGTCACCGCCGCAGGCATAGAAGCGGAGTTCTTCGCCGCTTTTTGCTCTTTCTTCAACATACTCAATACCGTCACCCTTCTTTTCGGTAATATAAACCTCGTATTCAAGCTTATATTTTTTGGCAACAGTTTCAATCTTTGCTTTGATAAAGTCAAGTGACTTTCCCTGACCTGCCGCAGGATTAATTACAAAAACATGTTTCATCTTATATCTTCCTCCCTAATTATTTAAAATACATAAACAACTGACACTTAATCATGCCGTTATATAATTTTCTTCTTTTGTCGGCTTTTCTTCCGAACGCCTTTTCAAACTCCTCATCGGGACTGATAATACTGTATGACCAGCCTTTTTTCTGCTCAAAAACCTTACCCATGGAGTTATATATCTTTTCACATTCGGTGATATCGAGAAGTCTTTCTCCGTAGGGCGGATTGCAGATAACGGTTCCCCTGTCGGATTCAGGCGAAAACTTTGCAACATCAGCAACCTTGAAGCTGATTTTATCACCGACACCTGCTCTCTGTGCATTAACCTTGGCAATTTCAATTGCTTTTGCATCAAGGTCCGAACCGTACGCCATAAAATCGTCGCAAGGTCTCACAAGGCTTCTTGCTCTTTCTCTTTCTTCTTCCCAGACATTTCTCGGGATAACTCCGAAGCGTTCGGCAGAAAACATTCTGTTGATACCGGGAGCAATATTTGCCGCCATCATTGCACCTTCAATAAGAATCGTTCCCGAACCGCACATGGGGTCATAAAGCTTATGATAGGGTCTCAAATGCGACAGACTGCAAAGTGCCGCGGCAAGAGTTTCTTTAATAGGGGCATCGTTTGCATCAAGACGGTATCCTCTTTTGTGAAGTCCGTAACCCGAGGTATCAATAAGAAGCGATACCTTGTCCTTCATAATTGAAAACTGTATCTGGTGAACGGGTCCGGTTTCCTCAAACCATTCGATTTTATACTTTGATTTCAGTCTTTCAACAACCGCTTTCTTAATGATTGCCTGACAGTCACGGGTGCTGAAAAGACCCGAATTGATTGAATAGCCCTTGACGGGAAACGCATCAAGAGAGCCTATCCATTCCTCCCAGGGAAGTTTCTTCGTTCCCTGAAAAAGCTCTTCAAAGCTTCTTGCCTCAAATGAACCGACAAGAATCTGCACTCTTTCGGCAAAGCGCGAACAGATATTTACTCTTGCAAGGATATTTTCATCACCGCTGAAAAGCACTCTGCCGTTTTCAGCATTGACATTTTCAGCACCGAATTCTTTAAGTTCTCCCGCAATAAGGGATTCCATGCCGAGAAGGCACGGTATTACAAAATCAATTCTCATTAATGTTCTCCTAAAAGACGTTCTCAAAAAATGGCGGGAACCGTGCTGATTCCCGCCAATATTCAATCAATCGTTAATTTTCAGTATATGATCACTCAATCTCAGGTGTGATAAGACCGTAGCCTCCGTCGTTTCTCTTATAAACCACGCAAACTTCTCCGATTGACTCTTCGATGAACACATAGAAATTATGGTCCACGAGATTCATCTGAAGAATTGCTTCGTCAACAGACTGGGGTTTAAGGTTTACGGTTTTCTTTCTGACAAGCTCAAAATCAATTTCTTCCGCAACCTCTGCTTCATCCTCAAACGCATCAAAGCTTGCCGAACGGAGTTTCTTTTCGATTCTGGTCTTGTTCTTTCTGATTTGCCTGATAAGGGTGTCAACACATTTGTCGAGAGCTTCGTTCATATTTTCCGCTCTCTCCTGAGCTCTGAAAATCATACCGTTGTTTTTTACGGTGATTTCAACCGACTGTGACGACTTCTCAACAGTTACCGTAACTTTCGCCTCCACGTCGGAGCCGAAAAAGCGCTCAATTTTAGCGAGCTTCTTTTCTGCATGTTCTTTGAAAGAGTCTCTGGGTGAGCACTTGCGACCTGTAATTGTCATTTTCATATAGTCATCCCCTTTTGTAACTATTGAAGTCTTTGACTTCAACTGTATTGTAGCATATATGCACAAAAATTGTAAAGGGGTTTTCGAAAATTTTCAATATTTTGTATAAATTATTTTACAATCAGTTCAGATTGTCATGCTTTTATGGCGGGTAACATGACATCCTACATTGATTGCAACGGGCAATCCCGCAATATGTGTGGGCTTCGCTTCAATCGCTACGCTGAGCGCTGTGGTTTTTCCTCCAAAGCCCTGAGGACCTATATCAAGAGCGTTTACTTTTTCGAGGATTTCATTTTCCATCGATGAATAGTATTCATCGGAATTTTTCTCACTCACATCTCTGCAAAGAGCGATTTTTGCAAGCAAGGCACACTGTTCAAACGTGCCTCCGATTCCAACTCCCAAAACCATCGGAGGACAGGGATTGCTGCCTGCCGTTCTCACCGACTCCACAATATAATTTATTATATCCTCTCTTGTGGCAGACGGAGTGAACATCTTAAGGCAGCTCATATTTTCGCTGCCGAAGCCTTTCGGTGCAACTGTGAGTCTGATTTTATCCCCATCAACAATCTGCGTATGGATAACAGCAGGAGTATTATCGCCCGTATTGACTCTTCTCAGCGGGTCTTTCACAACGGAGCAACGAAGATAACCTTCGGTGTATCCTCTTGAAACACCCTTGTTGACTGCCGCTTCAAAGCCTCCTCCGACAATATGAACATCCTGTCCGATTTCTGCAAAAACAACTGCCATTCCCGTGTCCTGACAAATCGGAATGTCAAGTTCTCTTGCTGCATCAAGATTATCCGTAAGGGTCTTCATTATGCTTGCGGGGAGTTCATCACATTCGCATCCCGCGCAGTATTTAATTCTTTCTTCAAGGTCATGCGGAAGCTGTTTGTTGGCAAGTATACACAGATCACGAACAGCCTGCTCAATCACAGCCGTATCAATTTCACGCATCACACCACCACCTTATAAACACAAAAACGGAGGCAATGCCCCCGTTTGTTAATTACTTGGCACCTCTGCGGGAATAACCTGCGCTGCCTCTCTTGGAGTCGCTTGCTCTTTTGAGGTCGGTCATCTTTTCATCGCTTATTGCCTTAAATCTTGCCATCATATCTTCAAAAGACTGCTTTTCACCTGCGGGGGGAGCAGAACTCTTCTGACCGTTCCAGACATTGGGTGCCGAACGCTTTTCAGTTCTCGGCTTCTGGGGAGGTCTCTGAGGACGCTGTTCCTTTTCTTTGGGCTGTTCAGTCAGTTTCCTGATTGAGAGACTGATTTTTCCGTCAGGCGTAACGGAAATGATTTTTGCTTTAATCTCCTGACCGACGGAAACGTGTTCTCTGATATCCTTAACATAGTTGGCAGCTACTTCGGAAATATGTATCATACCTGTTTTTCCGCCTTCAAGCTCCACAAAAGCTCCGAAATCAGTCAAGCCCGTAACCTTGCCGCTTACGATTGCACCTTCTTCAAATTGCATAAAGTAAAGAATCCTTCCATAAAAATGAATTTATAAACAAACTGAAATCAGTTTAATATACAGATGAATCGTAATAAACTCTCTCGTCAGGCTTGGCATAGCCGTACTGCTCTCTCGCAATTTTTTCAATATATTCCGACTCGTTGCCTTCTTCGATAAGCTGCTGGAGTTCGCTGTTATCATCAAGCTGCTGCTGATACTGAGCCTTGAGGCTCTCAACATTATCTTCCTGAGCACGAACCTGCATCTGAAGGCTGATTAAGGTTGCAACAAAATAGCACACAAGGGCGCAGAAGAGCACCGCAAGTATGATACTGTGTTTTCTGTTTTTCATTTTCTTAACAGCCATTTATATCCTTAATCCTTAAAGTTATTATTTTCTTTATAACCGTTAAGATTATACACCATACTCCTATGCTTTTGCAAGTCAAATTTTAACTTTTTATTAAATTTTCTTATTATTTTTTGGAAAAACGAGGCAGATTTTCCGAATCTGCGTTTAATTCTGCTGCCGAACTTTAAAAAAGACACCGAAATTACTCGGCAGAAACGCTTTGCTGAGGTAACACCCTTGTTTCCGAGCTTTACAGAAATTTCTCCAAACGAAAAATAATATATCAGCCAACCCAACAAATCTCCGAGCAAAACATATAGCCTTATTTTTCCGCTGTCAACAACAAGATTGAAACAGAAAACAAGGAAAGCACAAACCAGAAAATACATCACATCCGCAAAAACTGTAAAGCCCGATGAGTTTGAAATAATAAGACGCAGAGTGCGGAATAAATCATAAAGAATTCCGAGCAGAAATCCGAAACCGAGCGAGAGAAGAAAGATTTCTGTTTGTGAGGAAAGTCCCTGAATATAGTCCATTTATCTGAACACCTTGCTGAAGAAACCGCCGCTTCTCGGTGCTTCATCCGAATAAATAAGTGCGGATATATTACCCTCAACGGTAAGCTCCCCCACCTCAACACTCAGACGGTTGATATGAAGATTGCTTCCTCTGACCGTAAGCTCACCCATATCTGTAAAAACTATAACTGTCTGCTCATCAAAGCTATCCACGTCCGAAACACCCGAAACCGTAAGCAATTTTCTGTCCTCAAGAACAATGTTATGAGGCATTGACTGTATTCTTTTTTCTTCTGCCATATAAAAAACCTCCCGATTTTGCATATTTGTAAAATAATATGCTTCGGGAGGAATTTTTATAACGGTCTGAACATGGTTGCTGCGGTTTCTTTTGTTGCATGCTCGGAAACACTGAGCACCTCGAATTTGTTGGTGTTTGCACCAAAAGTGATTTCGATAATATCTCCGACCTTAACATCATAAGAAGCTCTTGCAACCTTACCGTTTACCGTCACATGCTTTGCATCGCAGGCATCGTTTGCAACGGTTCTTCTTTTGATTATTCTTGATACCTTAAGGTATTTATCAAGACGCATGATTAACACTCCTGATTGAAAAAGGGCTGCAGTTAAGCAGCCCCGTTTTCAGTAAAATTATTTTGCAACCTTTGCCTTAAGAGCTGCGCCTGCCTTGAAAGCGGGAGCCTTTGTTGCGGGAACAGTAATTGTTTCGCCTGTTCTGGGGTTACGAGCTGTCTTTTCTGCACGCTCACGAACTTCAAAAGTACCAAAACCGATAAGCTGAACCTTTTCACCTGCTGCAAGTGCATCAGCAACTGCTGCGAAAACAGCGTTAACTGCCTTTTCAGCACACTTCTTTTCAATTCCTTCGTTCTTTGCGATTGCGTTTACGAGTTCTGTCTTATTCATTTTTCTGACTCCAATCTTTTTCATTTTCTATTTTACAAATACCCAAGGTATTCATATACAATTTAATTAACTGTTTTTGCCTCATCCCAAAGCTTATCGAGTTCTTCGATGGCAGATGATTTCATATCAATTCCACGTTCTTCAGCAAGCTTTTCAACCGTTGTGAACCTTGCAAGGAATTTATCGCTTGCGGCGGTCAGAGCCTCTTCCGCATCGGATTTTATAAACCTTGAAACATTTACTGCGGAGAAAAGAACATCGCCGAGCTCTTCGCTCATATTTTCGCTGTCCTTATTTTCAACAGCCTGACGAAGCTCATCGATTTCTTCCTGAAGCTTATCAAGAGCACCCGACACATCGTTCCAGTCAAAACCGACATCTGCCGCTTTTTTCTGAAGCTTGGTTGCACGCATAAGAGCGGGAAGCTCTCTGGGTACGCTGTGCATTGACTGGGTTGTTGTTTTCTGGCCTTTGGTTTTTCTTTTGATATCATCCCAATTGGTCAGCACATCGTCAACACCCGATATTTTTGTTTCTCCGAAAACATGAGGATGGCGTTCAACAAGCTTTTGGCAAACACCGTCACACACATCGTCAAAATCAAAAACACCCTTTTCGTTTTCCATGCACGCATGAAAAACAACCTGCATGAGCAAATCGCCGAGTTCTTCGCAAAGGAGAGCGTCATCTTTCTTGTTGATTGCCTCGATAACCTCATAGGTTTCCTCTATAAGATTTTTCTTGATGCTTTCGTGAGTCTGCTCTGCATCCCACGGACAACCGCCAGGTGCACGGAGCAATCTCATTATCTCAACAAGGTCGTTAATATTATATCTTTCCTTGCGTTCAAAATCAACCATTTTTCTCACTCCCAAATATGCGCAAAACCTATTTTAACCTAAAAGTCCATATTTTTCAAGGGTTTTTGCAATTTTTTCTCCTTTTGGCAATACAGAAATGTCTTCACGGGCAACACCTTTGACAAGAAGAAGCGAAATTGCATAAACAACAACCGCAAGTCCGACGGCAATAACGGTTGAAACCGTGCCCATGTTGAGGATGCTATCGGTGTTTCCTGCAGGGAATATCTTCGAAAGAAGTCCGTAGGAAGCAAATGCCGTTACTCCGCAGAGGGTTGCACAGATAAGGGGCTTAATAAGGATTGATGCCCAGTTGACCTTTACCTTTGAAATACGCAAAAGAGAGGTAAGATTGCAGGCAACGATTACAACATAGAAAAGTATTGTGCCCACCACTGCACCGTAAACGTTGATTTTGGGATTGCCCACAAGAATAAAGTTACAGGTAATTTTGCAAATTGCACCCACAACAACGGATTTGACGGGAATATCCGTTCTGCCGATTGCCTGAAGCATATTTGTTATGGGGGTTGAAACAGCCATAAGAGCGGTTGCAATACCGTATGCAACCATGATGGGAGCAACAACGGAAATCGCATCGGAGCTTGAGCCTCTGCCGTAAATAAGAGTAAGAAGCGGTGTCGCAAGAGCTGCCATACCGAAGCCTGCGGGCAAACCGATAAGCATACATATTCTCAAAACAAGTTCGATTGTTGACTTTGTACCCTTCTTATCCTTGACTGCCCATGCGGCGGCAAGTGCGGGAAGTGCGCTGATACCGAGCTGGAGAGTAAGGTTGGGAATAAGGTTTCTGAAGTCAAGAGCCATACCGTATGAACCCCAGAGATACTTTACTATTTCCGCAGAGTCACTGATATTGATTCTTGAAAGTCTGACGGCTTCGTTTATCGCCTCGGAATGCATCTGCAGAATTGAAGCGGAATCCGTTTCGATTGCCGAAGTAAGTCTTGACTGGATGGTTACCGTGTCAACAAGGTTTGTTATGTTGAGAATAAGAGCGCTGACAACCATGGGAACGGCTATCTTTATCATCTCTTTTGCAAGAACATCCGAAGGAGATGATTTTTCGGAATTGACAAGCTGGATTCTTGTTATGCCGTCACCTTTAACTTTATAATATATGGTAAGGAAGACCGCAGCGGCAACAGAACCGATGGTAACACCCATAACGGCACCCGCGGCAGCCCACGGAGTTATGACGCTGTTTGCCTCGGCAAGGCTTGTTACTTCATTGCCGAATACGCTGGCGGAAATATTGCCCGAGGCAGCCATTCCGCTTTCATACTGACTCATACCCGTCTGTGTGACAAGCTTTGCAAGAATAAGACCCACAACAAGCTTTCCGAGAGCTTCAACAACCTGCGAAATTGCAGTGGGAGTCATGTTTCTCAGACCTTCATAGTATCCTCTGTAGGTTGACATATAACAGCAGAAGAAAATGGAGGGAGCAACACAAAGAACAGCGGGAAGGCTGCGGATATTCGCAACAAAGCGTGAATAAGGATATGCGGCGGCAAGGAGAATAAGAGTTCCCGTTATGCCGACAATAATAAACAGACGCTGTGAAACCTTGCGAATCATTCTCGGCTCTCTGTAGTTTCCGAGAGCAATATTTTCGGCAACCATTCTTGAAACCGCAACAGGAAGACCCGCCATGGAAATTGCAAAAATAGGTGTGTATATTTCGTATGCAGAATTAAAATAACCTCTGCCTGCCGCACCAATCATGTCGGTCAGAGGAATTTTGAACAAAAGACCGATAACCTTGACCAGCAAAACGGCAAACATAAGCATCATTGCGCCGTTTAATACCGACTGTTTTTTTCCTGTAGCCAATCGGCTCACACTCCTTTTTTCTTTGATGTCACCGCTTTTATCCCGTGAATTCACGAAGAAGAGAATCAGCGGGAAGAAATGAACAATTTATTTTTTTGAAAAGATTTAATTTATCAATCATAAGTTCGGCTTGTTCTTTGTATTCGCTTGCCGAAACGGTTTCAAGAAGCTTTATTGCCCTTTCCGAAAGAACGCAAGGCTCGCACGCATGGAAAGAATCGAGCTTTATATCCGCATTTTCCTCAAACGGAAAAAGATATTTATCCTCGCCTCTCATGACGCTCTGCCAGATTTCATAGGTTCTTTCAACAGAGGTTGAGCGGAAGCTGAAATCCCTGACCATCCGTCTGACGAAACGCAAATCACGCTTTGAAAAAAGCACACTTCCGTCATCTTCGTAAACTCTCGTGGAAACGCTGACATAGATTTTATAAAGACTGTTTTCATCGAGAGTTTCAGCAATCACGGGATTGAGCGCATGAAGTCCTTCGACGATTATAACATCATTTTCCGAAAGTTCAACCGTTTTTGCATTATTTATCCGTTCGCCCGATTGAAAATCAAAAACAGGGAACAAAGCTCTGCCGTTTTTCAAAAGTCCTCCGAAGCACGAATGAAGAAGCTCAATATCAAGCGCTTCCACACATTCATAATCAGGCTTACCGTTTTCGTCAATCGGATAACCGACAGACCTCGGATGATAAAAATCATCAAGAGATACTGTATAGGCTCTTGAACCCATTTCGGTAAATTTCGCCGAAAGAAGATTTGCGGTTGTTGTTTTTCCCGATGAACTGGGGCCTGCAAGCATGACTATTTTTTTGCTCTTATCTTCAAAAATGTTTTTTGCAACCGCAGAAACCCGTCCGTGATAATCTTTTGTGCAGTCATCAAGAAACTTTTTCGGTTCAAGAGCAAGTCTGTTGATTACCGCACCCGTATAGTTTTTGTTTTCTGTTTTCATACCAATCATATTAATCACCCTATAAGATTTAGTATGACAAATAAAAACTCTTTATTCCGTTTTTGCGTTCGCTTATTTTGTCAAAACCGGAAATATATTCATAGGGATATTTATAGTTGAAAATGCGTTCAACATTTTTTGTTTCCTGATTGCAGAGTTTTGTAACTCCGCCCGCACCGACCGCAAGCACGGTGTGACATTCTTCCATCATGAACACATTATACAGACATTCCTTGCCTTTCTTGCACCAGCCGACATTTTCAAGATTGCCGACGCATTTGCTCTGTCTGTACATATAGTATGGTGCGTAACCGCTTGCATAGAGTCTTTCGGAGGCATATTCAAGCATCTTCTTAGCTTCATTGCCGCCCGAAACACCCGTGCCCGAAGCATTAAGCTCAGAGGAACGTTTGAGTGCAAGGGTATGTACCGTTATATTCTCGGGTGAAAGAGAGATTGCGGTATCAACGCTTGAACGGAAATCCTCAAAAGTTTCATCGGGGAGACCCGCTATCAAGTCCATGTTGATGCTGTCAAATCCGTATGCCTTTGCAAGCTGATAGGATTTCACCGCCTGCTCTACGCTGTGGTTTCTTCCGATTAAATCGAGAGTCTGCTGATTGAAGGTCTGCGGATTTACACTTATTCTCTCAACATTGTGAAGCTTCAAAATACGAAGCTTTTCGGGAGTTACGGTATCGGGTCTGCCGACCTCCACGGTATACTCACGCAAGAAAGAAAGGTCAAATGACTTCTCAATCGCACCGAGAAGTCTGTCCATCTGCGGGGCTTCAAGCACTCCCGGTGTTCCTCCGCCGAAATAAATGCTTTCAAGTCTGAGTCCGAGTTCCTTTGCGATTGCACCGGTCTGCTCAATCTCCTCTGCAAGCTTTTCAAGATATTCAGGCAGAAGCTTGCGGGCATTGGCATTTGATATCGAATGGGAAACAAAGGAACAATAGCTGCACCTTGTGGGGCAGAACGGAATAGAAACATAGAGACTGAAGGATTTGTTTTCCGAGAGAGCAACTATCTTTTCTTCCGCAGCTGCAACAGTCCGAGCAAGGTTTGCCTTTTCTTCGCTCACAAGCAAATCACGGGTGAAATATTTCATTGCGGCATCGGCACCGTTTTCATCGGTCAGACGAAGCATGAGCTTTGAGGGTCGGACACCCGTGAGCACTCCCCACGGAGGAGTGTAGCCCGTTAAATCCGAGAGCAGTTCAAACATGAGCTGCGCCGTTTTAAGCTCACTTTTGTCACGGAGTTCGCTCTCTGAAGCGATAACCTCTGCTTTTGCTGATTTCGAAACACCGTCAATCCAAACCTCAACTTCGATAAGATTTCCGCCCTCAACGGGACTGCATTTTGTAACAACCGTTTTCGGGTCATCTCCGTCATCGCTGTAAACTATATTAATTTTTTCGTTGGGGTAATATACCCTGCACAGATTTTCACATTCATAATGGAAATCATGCCCGAAAATTCTTAATATCACTTATTTTACCATCCTTCTGATATACCAATTGCGTGTTCTTTCTCTTTCAAGGGTCGTTTCTCTGTTATGACCCGCATAAACATTATAGTCACCCTCAAGAGCAATAAGTCTTTTGAGGGAAGCTATCATTTTTTCATCGCTGCCGTCCCAAAAATCCGTTCTTCCGGCAGTCATACAGAAAAGAGTATCTCCGCTGAAAATAACTCTGTCATCCTCAAGAATATAACATACACTTCCGTTTGTGTGACCGGGGGTGTGCATAACCTTTATTTCGGAGCCACCGAGCCTGATAATATCTCCGTCTTCAACAAGGATATCGGCTGTTACAGGCTGATGAGGTTCGGGAAAATTGCCTTTTGCAAGGCTCTTTTCGGGATCGAGAAGATGCTCTCTGTCACTTGAATGAATAACAACCTTTGCACCTTCTTCTTTCTGCAAGCCGTAAACACCGCTCACATGGTCAAAATGTCCGTGAGTAAGAAGAACATATTTAAGATTGACATTCTCTTTTGCGAGAGTGTTTTTGATTATATCACCGTACCAGCCCGGGTCGATGATTGCGGCATCGTTGGTCGCTTCGTCAATGAGCATATAGCAATTTGCGAATATCTCATGTTCAAGTTTAATCTGAATTATTCTCATAATCAGCCTCTCTTATCCCAGATATCGGTATCCATAACAATTGTTACGGGACCGTCGTTTTCAATTTCGACCTTCATGTCTGCCGCAAAAACACCGGTTGCAACTTTGGAAACACCGTTTTCACGAAGCTTTTCGCAGAAAAACTCGTAAAGTCTGTTTGCTTCTGCGGGAGGTGCGGAATCGGTGAAGGAAGGACGGTTGCCTTTCTTGATATCCGCGCAGAGGGTAAACTGCGATATAACAAGAATTTCACCCTTGATGTCGGTAACGCTTAAGTTCATTTTTTCGTTTTCATCCTCGAAAACACGGAGCCTCGCAACCTTGCCTGCAAGCAATTCCGCCTGCGACTCGGTATCACCGTCCATTACACCGAGAAGGACATTGAAGCCCTTTCCGACAAAGCCCTTTATCTCACCGTCAACGCTGACGGATGATTTATTTACTCTCTGAATTACAGCTCTCATTATACACCACTTCTTTCGATGCTCAGCACACCGTCAATTTTTTCAATTTTGGAAACCAGAGAATTGAGATGTTCAACACCGTTGACCGAAACGGTTACCATAACAATCGCTCTGCCGTCCTTCATGTTTCTTGTGCTGATATCATTAATCATGATTCTCATGTTTGCAAGCATACTCGAAACATCGGCAAGAAGACCGATTCTGTTGAGGCAGTAAAGCTGAAGAGTACATTTGAAGTCCTCACGGACGGTGCTGTCCCAATAAGCGGTAATCCAACGTTCGGGTTCGCCCGCCTTGCTTATATCCTCGGGAACATTGGAGCAGTTTCTTGTGTGAATTGAAACGCCGTGTCCTCTTGTTATAAATCCGATAATGTTATCGCCGGGAAGAGGATTGCAGCAGCGTGAAAACTTGATAAGGCAGTTATCAATTCCTTCAACGATAACCCCTTCCTTGCTCTTAGTCTTTTTCTTGACGGGAGCAACGGTGATAATCGGTTCTTCCGTTTTGTTGAGCTTGCTGTAGTCCTCACGAATTCTCGGCATAAGACGCATGAGAGAAATACCGCCGTAGCCTATTGCGGCATAGAAATCTTCAACGCTC
>JAZSDF010000121.1:0-7264 GCA_045531035.1 Acutalibacteraceae bacterium
TATGATACATTGTTATAAACTCGGCGGTCTGAATATTGTTCTCGATATTTTTTCGGGTTCGGTTCATGTCGTTGACGAGGTTGCTTACGACATAATCGAAATGTACGAAACCGAAAGCCGTGAAGAAATCGTTGGAAAAATTCTTGCGAAATATCCCGACCGTGAGGATGTTACAAAGGCAGAAATCGAGGATTGCTTTGAACAGCTTGAACAGCTTCGCAATGCGGGAAAGCTTTTCACTCCCGATACCTTTGAGCCCATGGCGGGCGACCTTAAGAAAAAAACCTCGGGCGTTATCAAGGCACTCTGCCTTCATGTTGCACATACCTGTAATCTCAACTGTTCCTATTGCTTTGCAAGCCAGGGCAATTACCATGGCGACAGAGCTGTCATGAGCTTTGAGGTCGGCAAACGTGCGCTTGACTTCCTTGTTGAAAATTCGGGAAGCCGCAGAAATCTTGAGGTTGACTTTTTCGGCGGCGAACCTCTTATGAATTTCGAGGTTGTCAAACAGCTTGTTGAATATGCACGTTCCGTTGAAAAGGAAGCGGGAAAGAATTTCCGCTTCACACTCACAACAAACGGCGTTCTTGTTGACGATGATGTTATTGAATTTTCAAACCGTGAAATGAGCAATGTTGTGCTCAGTCTTGACGGCAGAAAAGAAGTTCACGACCGTTTCCGTGTTGACTATGCGGGTAACGGAAGCTGGGAAAAAATTGTTCCCAAGTTTCAGAAATTTGTTGAAGCAAGAGGCAACAAGAATTATTATATGAGGGGCACTTTCACCCATGCAAACCCCGATTTCCTCGAGGATATAAAGCAGATGCTTGACCTCGGATTTACGGAGCTGAGCATGGAACCTGTTGTCTGTGCACCCGATGATCCTTCAGCACTTACTCAGGAGGATTTGCCTGTTGTTCTTGACCAGTACGAAAAGCTTGCCGAGCTTATGCTCGAGAGACACAAAGAGGGCAGACCCTTTACTTTCTATCACTATATGATAGACCTCAAGGGCGGTCCGTGCATTTACAAGAGAATTTCGGGCTGCGGTTCTGGTACTGAATATATGGCTGTCACTCCGTGGGGCGACCTTTATCCCTGCCATCAGTTTGTAGGCGAAGAAAAATTCAGGCTCGGCGACATCTGGAACGGTGTTGACAATCACCAAATTCAGAAGGATTTTGAATCCTGCAATGTTTATGCACGCCCCGAATGTAAGGACTGCTGGGCAAAGCTCTATTGCTCAGGCGGCTGTGCCGCAAACGGCTATCATGCAACAGGCTCTGTTAAAGGAATCTATGAATACGGCTGTGAGCTTTTCAGAAAACGCATGGAATGTGCGATTATGCTTGAAGCCGCAAAGGCAGTTGAGGAATAATGAAAACCCCGATTTGTGATTTTGTAAATGAATATAAAAAATGCGGAAAGCTTCGTCTGCATATGCCCGGTCACAAGGGAAAGGAATTTCTTGGCATTGAGGGATATGATATAACCGAAATCAGCGGTGCGGATGTGCTTTATGATGCAAACGGTATAATCAGAGAGAGCGAAGAAAATGCGGCAAAGCTTTTTGATACGGCAAAAACCGTTTATTCAGCCGAGGGTTCATCGCTTTCAATCCGTGCAATGCTTTACCTTGCTGTGCTTCATGCAAAGAAAAATGGAAAAAAGCCGATTATCGCCGCAGGCAGAAATGCTCACAGAGTTTTCATGACTGCCGCCGCACTCCTTGATTTTGAGATCGCATGGATATTCCCCGAAAAGAAAGAAAGCATTATTTTATGCGATATTTCTTCCGAATATCTTGACCGTTTTCTTTCCGAAGCGGAGGAAAAACCCGCTGCGGTTTATATCACAAGTCCCGATTATCTTGGAAACATTGCAGATATAAATGGAATCTCCGCCGTCTGCAAAAAATACGGTGTACTGCTTCTCGTTGACAATGCCCACGGTGCATATCTCCGTTTTATGCCCAAAAATATTCATCCTGTTTCACTCGGTGCAGATATCTGCTGCGATTCGGCACACAAAACTCTGCCTGTTCTGACGGGAGGGGCATATCTTCATATTTCGGAAAGTGCACCCGATATGATGTCGGAATATGCTGAAAACGCAATGTCGCTTTTCGCTTCAACAAGCCCGTCATATATCATTATGCAGTCACTTGACATGGCAAATAAATATATTTCTGAGGGTTATTTCGAAAATCTCAGAAAAACTGCCGACACGGTCAATAATCTTAAAAAACTGCTTTCGGATTATGGCTTTGAACTTGTCGGAAATGAACCAATGAAGCTCTCTTTAAGTCCGAAAAGTATGGGATATACAGGCGAAGAAATTGCGGATATTCTTTCGGAAAACGGAATCGAATGTGAGTTTTCCGACCCCGATTTTGTTGTTATGATGTTCACTCCCGAAATCGGTGACGATGAAATCAAACATATCGGAGACGTTCTTTTAAAAATTGAAAGAAAAAAAGAAATAGCCGAAAAGCCTCCCGTTTTGTCGGTGCCTCAAAAAGCGATGACAGTCAGAGAAGCCGTTTTTTCACAGTCGGAAGAAATTGATGTTTCGGAATGTGACGGCAGAATTCTTGCTTCTTCGGCAATAAGCTGTCCGCCTGCAATCCCGATAACGGTGTGCGGTGAAGTCATTGACAAAAATGCAATAAAATGTTTTGAATATTACGGCATTAAAAAATGCTTGGTTGTCAAATAATAACACCGAATAATAACAAATCACTCTGCAACACTAAAAAGTGAAAGCAGGGTGATTTTTTTGCTAATAAAAAGAAGATATTTCATAAGAGTGGTTTCGTATCTTGTTGCGGTCAGTGTCATTATTGCGGCTACGGGACTTTTTTCTCAGCGTGCAAAGGCGGGATACGAAGAAACTCTCGCTAAGGTGAGAATGACAAATCTCGGGTCCATGTGTGAATATTTCCGTGATATCAGCGCAGGATTGCGTCTGCTTGCGGTATCGGCGGATAATTCTCTTTCGGACAGCATTTCCTATGTTGATGCGAGGGTTATGGGTGCAAAAAGCTGTCTTAACGGCTTTAGCGAAAAAAGAGTTAAAAATATCAGCGATTTTCTTAATACAGTTAATAAATTTACCGACAGTTTTACGGGCACATCCGAAAAAAGAAAGATTTCAATATATCTTTCGGAATATGCGCAGGAAGTGTACTATCATCTTGACGATGTTTCGTCGGGAATAATCAACGGTGCTTATTCTCTCACGGAATACGGCAGTATTTATCAGAATGATAACCGACCGTATTTTGAAGATTTTGTTGACTATTCAAACGGCAATGAAAAAGAGCTTTTCAATGCGGCGGCGCCTGCATCGGCAAACGGAAACAGTTTGCAATTCAAAGAAAAAGTGACCGAAGAAACAGCAATGAAGATTGCAGGAGATGCAACGGGAATAAATCCCGTGTTATGGAGAAAAAATAAAGCGGACTCAGATGTTTATTCGTTCCGTCACGGCGATACGCTTGTTGATGTTGCGAAATCCGGAACGGTTTGCCGGATTATAAATCCGATGCCGTGCAAAACCGCAAAAATATCTCTCGACGAAGCGGAGAAAAAAGCGTCGGAATATCTTGACGGCTTCGGATATAAAAATATATCTGCCATGAGGCGTGAAAAAAGCGAATTCACAGCCTCTTTTTTGTTTTATCCAAAGGTTAACGGAGTTTTTCTTCTGACCTGCCCGATAATGATTGATATCTGTTTATCGAGCGGTGCATTAACATTCATGGACTCGGGCGACTGTATAAGAAATTACAGAGAGAATGTTTATGCGCCCAAAAATCCTCCCGATACAGGTAAATCTCTTCCTCAAGGAGTAAATGCTTTCGGAAGTTATTATTGTCTTAAAGAAATAAACGGGAAAGAAAAAATCTGTATCCTGACAGTATGCAAATATGATGATTATAATTATTACATTTATACTGATGCCGAAAGCATGAAAATTGTTAAAACAGAAAATGCATAATTTTTCTTTACGGACAGAAAAAATTGTGATAGAATAAAATCAAAGGAGGCGTAAAAATGAAAAGAATAATTAAAACATTTTCACTTATTATGGCAATCATCATGATTTTGCAGGTACCCCTTGCGGCGAATGCGGCATTTGACGCACCGACTCTTACAAGAGGTGAATGGGATGAACTTTATGATGATTACTGCGACGAAAACACTCTTCCCATGCTTTGCGTAGGTTCGGATGAAAACTCTGTCAGCCTCGTATGGCATGCAGATAAGGATAAGGCAAAGCCTAAGGTTCGTCTTGCAGAGAAAAAGAACATGAATGGCTATAAGGAATTCACGGGCATTACAACAGAGGCAGAAAATGATGAGCAGGTTGTCTGCCGTGTAATTATCGACGGTCTTAAGGAAAACACAACCTATTATTATAAATGGTATTCCGATAACGGCTGGAGCAAGGCTTACAAATATGAAACCAAGTCATTCACTGACCATAAGGCACTTATTGTTGGTGATATCCAGATTGGCGGTCAGTCGGAGGATTCGAGTGTTCAGTCTGATGTTGGATATAATTGGAACAACGTTCTTGCAAAGGCTCTTCAGGATAACCCCGATATCAGTTATCTTGTATCCCCCGGTGACAACACATCAACGGGCAAAACTGCTGATGAATGGCAGACTCTTCTCATGCCTGCAGGTGTAAGAAGCCTTCCTATGGCTCTTGCAATCGGTAACCATGATAAGAAGGGTATGGCTTATAACTATTTCACCAATATGCCCAATGAATATTACGGAAAATATTTCGAAGGTCTTGACAGAGATTTCTGGTTCCGCTACGGCGATGTTCTTTATCTTGTTTTTGATGCAACATCTGCATCTGCTGCGGACCACATGGGCATGGCAAAGGAAGCTGTTGAAAAGAATCCCGATGCAAAATGGAGAATCGGTGTTATGCATCAGGCGTTATTCGGACCTTCGTTCTGTGCTTTCAGCATGGAAACGCAGATTCTTCTCAATGCTGTTTTTACCCCGATATTTGACACATTTGATGTTGATCTTGTTCTTACGGGTCACAGCCATATTCAGGGACGTTCCCACTTTATGTATGAAAGTATGACCATCGGTGCCGCAAAAAGCGGAAAGACCTATACCGACCCCCTCGGCACGGTTTATCTCAATACAAATGCGGTTTGTGACCACGGAAGTTTTGAAGAATATGAATTTCTGAATCTTCCCTATGTTGCATACAGTTTCGGAAAGAATGATGTTACAACATACACAACTCTTGAATTCAAGGGTGATTCCATGGAGATAAAGACCATGAGAGGCGATAACAGCGAGCTTCTCGATTCACTCACAATCGTCAAGACCGATGACGACCATAATGATGACGGTATTCTCAAGAAATTCCACCGTCTTCTTTATAAGGTTGTTGAGGTTCTCGGCTGGGTATATCTTGAGGGCGATAAAATTACTGTAGCCATAAGAGGCGGACATTTCTGATAAAAAACAAGTGCTGTCTTTCAAGACGGCACTTTTTCTTTTCGAAAGTCCTTTTTATGGGACATCTTCCTTGCTATAATGTAGACAATGAAACAGACGAATAAAAGTCTGTTCGGTAAAAACTCAAAGATTTTTTGTGATTTTTGTTAAAAAAACATGATTTTTGTAGAAAAAATTTTCTGTTTGCACACTACTTATTGTGGTATAAATGTTTGACACACGGCATATATTGTGGTATAATACATACACAAAATAAAGTTACAAAAAATCGAACATTTGTATTGACAAACGAATGTTCGTCTGCTATAATAACAATCACAGAACAAATGTTTATACATTGTTCGCAAGGGAGGACTTAAAAATGACATTTGCAGATATCATCACAACAGTATTGGAATTTGCGGCAGTAGTGCTGCTTATCGTAGGATTTATAAACGAAAAGAAGGTTGTTGCTTTTGAGGTTAAGCTTGCAAGAGCAATAAAGATTCATCTGCGCAACCGCCGTATCCGCAAGCAGAGAGAAAAGGCTGCGATACGAGCAAGAGTTCAGTCAAGAGCTGTTGAAGAATTCTACGAGGAAGAGCCTGTTCTCACCCTTGTTCACGGCAATTCAAGTGCACATCAGGTTGCATAAATTTCTTTCATATTTTATTGTAAAAAATCACCCCGAAACGGTCAAACCGCTTCGGGGTGATTGATTTATACCGGATTATCTTGCGTAGTCGCCAACCATCATCATGTAGTTGCCGATTTCTGCGCCGAATTCAGGTGCGCCGTCCATGATAAGCTTGCCTGTCTTTGTAAATTCAAGCATATCTGCGGTGCCCATAAGAATTCCGAGTGCACTGTCAAGGCTGTCAAATCTCATTGTAAAGAAGGGGAGAGCACGCTTATACACGCCTCTGCCTGCCTTTGACTTACCTGCCTTGATGCGGATATAAGCCGAAATATCGGGATATCCGTTAACGGCCCAAGCATAAACTCTGTCGGGGCTCTTGAGAGTCCAGTTGTGAATCTGCTCATGACCCTGCTTGTTGAGTGTGCTGATACCGCTTGAAAGCAAATAGAAATAGCACTTAACAAGGAGTTTCTTTGCTTCCTCGTCTTCGGGAGCTTCGGTAGCTGTAAGAAGTGAGGACATTTTGAGAAGCGTCATCATGAATCCCATGAAAACAGCGGGTTTCTTTGCAATACCCTTCATTGCGGGAAGAGTTGAGGGACCGATTTTTCCTTTGAAAAATGCGTTCATTGTTTCAATGCTCTTGAACTCAAGCTCGATGTGAGCATTGTCCGTTACCTTATTTGTGTGACATTCCCACTCACCGCAGTTAACAACAAAATGTGTTGCAAACTTGCCTTCGGGAGCCTCAGGGTCTTTTGCACTTACCTGGATAACAGCGTGAGCGTGCTCGAATTTCTTTGCAAGCTTGGGGTCATCCATGGCAATTGTTTTAATAAGGGGAAGAACGGCACAAAGGAAAATTTTATTAGTAAGCATATCTTCTCTCGAAGCCATATAAATCATTCCTTTCTGTATGCTGATTCGAGGTTTTCAACTCAAATCAAGCTTCGTCGTCCCAGTCGTCGTCAAGTTCGAAGTCTTTGCCCATAACTTCACGAACAGCGGCGATGATACCGTTCTGGTCGATGCCGAGTGATGACATGATGTCTTCGTGGAGACCGATGGGTGCAAACTTATCGGGGATACCGAGCTGCTTGAATGCACAGCCCTTACCTGCTTCAACGATAACCTCTGCAACTGC
>JAZSDF010000155.1:0-13109 GCA_045531035.1 Acutalibacteraceae bacterium
TTGCCGTAAAAGCCTTCTATATAGCCCCTTTTGGAAAACAGAGGGTAGTCCTCAACCTCTCCGACAAAGAAGTTTTTATCACCAAGCATCTGTCGGATTCGGCAAACTGCTCTGAACAGACTTTTTTTGCCCGAAACTGTAAGCTTGAGATGCAGTCCGTCGCTACGTTTTTCGGAATATATAATGAACTTTTCATCGGTTATACGGTTTGCTTCTTCGATATATTCCGTGCGACGGGTATTCTCTTTTATTATATCTATGTAAAGTTTATTTGCTTTACATTCTTTGTCCTCTATAAAGCTGATTTCACTTGCCGCAAATTCGTTTTCATATCCCGAAACAACAATATCTGAAAACAAACAGTCTGTCCATTCCGTTATTTTGGATTTTTGAAAAGCGGGATAAATCATAACGACCTTATCTCCTTTTTATATTTAGCAACGTAGGCATTATTTATTTCGTCGCCGCCGTCAACATTGCTGCTTGAAAACACATCGGGAGTATATCCGTTTTCAACCATAATCTCAACAGCTCTTGCTTCAATTGCATTGAGAATTGCGGCACCTGCGGCAGTTGAAGTCGGTGCAACATTTCTGTTTATTTCTTTTATTTCAATCGAGGCGTCTCCGTAGCAACCACAGTTATCAATAACAATATCCGCAGCTTCAAAAAGCCTTTTGCCGCTTGAATGTCTGGATGCGCCCCTCATTGTGTGCTCCATATTGGTTATAACGACGGTCTTTACGCCTTTTTCCTTTGCAATCAAAGCAAGATCAATCGCAACACCGTTTCTGCCTGAATTTGAAAAAAGGAAAAGAATATCATTGGATTTTATTGAATGGTGAGCAAAAAGAATTTCACCGTAACCTTCAAGACGTTCAAGCTCGGTGCTTTTTGCGGCACTTTCATGAAGCATAAGAGAAGTTTCAAGAATGGGGTTAACATTTACAAGACCGCCTGCACGGTAAAAAATCTCCTCAGCAAGCATATGAGAGTGGCCCGTTCCGAAAGCATGAATTCTGCCTCCGTTCATAAGCGTCTGAGCAACAGCTTTTGATGCTTTTTCAATATTTTCTGCTTGTACGGTAATTATCCGTTCAAGTATTCTTTGTAAATTCGCAAAATATTCAACAGCCTTTGACATAATACCCTCCGTCTGTTTTTTTATTTCATTTTAAACTTTATCGGAACAAATATCAAGTTTTTTTGAAAATATCTTTATTTTCTATATATATTATGATATACTTTATTATTAACAGGAAGGTGTAACTATGAAAAGACAAAGCGGAATTTTAATGCATATTTCATCGCTTTACGGCGATTATTCAATCGGTAATTTCGGCAAAAACGCCAAGGAATTCGTGGATTTTCTCGTCGAGAACGGTTTTTCCGTGTGGCAGGTATTGCCGTTTACCGTTACTGATGAATATAATTCTCCTTATAAATCATTTTCGGCTTTCGGAGGAAATCCCTATTTCATCGACCCCGAAAAGCTTTATAACGACGGTCTTATTTCCGCAGAGGATTTAGGAAACTGCAAACAGGAAACTCCCTATTCGTGCGAGTTTGAAAGACTCGGAAAAGAACGCATGAATCTGCTCAGAAAAGCATATAAAAACTCAAAAAATCATGATGACGTGCGTGAGTTTATCGCATCGCATCCGAGAATAGAAGCTTTCTGCCGTTTCATGACCCTCAGAGAGCAAAACGGCCTTAAGACATGGCAGGAATGGGACTCCGAAGAAATAACGGATTATGAACTTCTCGGCACATGGCAGTTTATTCAATATGAGTTCTTCACTCAATGGGCAGAAGTAAAGTCTTATGCAAATTCAAAGGGTGTCAGCATTATCGGCGATATTCCGATTTATGTTTCGGACGACAGCTGTGACGTCTGGGAAAACAGGCACCTTTTCGATGTCGACGAAAAAGGTTATCCGACGATGGTTGCGGGTGTACCTCCCGATTACTTTGCACAAGACGGTCAGCTTTGGGGCAATCCTCTCTATAACTGGGATGAGATGAAAAAAGACGGCTTTATGTGGTGGAAAGAAAGAATTGACCATTCTCTTGAGATGTTTGACGGTGTCAGAATTGACCATTTCCGAGCAATCGAATCATATTGGGCGGTTGAGGCAACCGAAACAACCGCAAGAAACGGCAAATGGATAAAAGGACCCGGCATGGATTTTGTCAATGCGATAAAAGATGGTCATGACGACAAACTCATTATCGCGGAAGATCTCGGAGATATAACCGATGAGGTGCGTGCACTTGTTGAAGAAAGCGGTTTCCCGGGTATGAGAGTTTTCCAGTTTGGTTTTCTTGATGACGGGAACAGTATTCACATGCCTCACAACTATATTAAAAATTCGGTTGCATATTCGGGCACACACGATAATAACACCATTTTCGGTTTCCTTTGGGAAAGCGACGAAAACACCCGCAGAAGGGCACTCGACTACTGCGGATTTTCGGGCGGCGACTGGGGCGGTGCAAGCCCGCTGTTCCTCAGAGCAATATTTGCAAGCGTCAGCGACCTTGCAATCATTCCGATTCAGGATTTTCTCATGTACGGTTCGGATACGAGAATAAACACTCCCGGTGTTGCAAAGGGCAACTGGAGTTACAGAGTCACAAAAGAACAGCTTGACAATGCAAACCAAGAATTTTTCAAGACATTAAACAGAATTTATAAAAGGTAAGGTTACGAAGTTGAAAGAATTTTTCAGTATAAGCGAAAAAATCAGAATCTCAAGCGATAAAGCACTTGAAAAAGCAAAAAAGAAATTCGGAGAAATTGAAAGTATAACAGAATATAATCAGCAGAAGGTTCTTTCCGCTTTCATAAACAACAGAGTGAGCGAAACTGATTTTGCAGGTTCAACGGGTTACGGCTACGGTGATACGGGCAGAGATAAGCTCGACAGGATTTATGCCGATGTTTTCGGTGCGGAGGATGCGATAGTTCGTCATTCGTTCACCTGCGGCACTCACACACTTGCCGTTGCTCTTTTCGGCGTTTTGCGTCCCGGTGACACGATGCTCTGCGTTACCGGAACACCCTATGACACCATTCACAGTGTTATCGGTCTGAGCGGAAACGGAATGGGTTCACTCAAGGATTTCGGGGTGGACTATGCTCAGGTTGACCTTGACAAAAACGGCAGACCCGACCTCAAGGCAATCGAAAAAGCTCTTGATATGAACCCTAAAATGGTATATATCCAGCGTTCAAGAGGCTACAGTCTCCGTCCGAGTCTTTCGGTTGACGAAATCGGAGAAATCTGTGCTCTTGTTCATTCAAAAAGCGATGCGGTTGTTATGGTTGACAACTGCTACGGTGAATTTGTTGAGAAAAAAGAACCTACCGATGTCGGTGCTGACCTCATGGCGGGTTCACTCATAAAAAATGCAGGCGGCTCGATTGCAAAAACGGGCGGCTACATAGCGGGCAGAAGCGACCTTGTTGAGCTTTGCGCATACAGGGCAACAACTCCCGGTCTCGGAAAAGAGGTCGGATGCACTCTCGGCGAAAACAGAAACATGTTCATGGGTGTTTTCCATGCGCCTCATGTTGTCGGCGAAGCACTTAAAGCGGCTGTTTATGCAGCGGCTCTCTTTGAAAATTTCGGATTTGACGTTACTCCGTCAAGCGATGAAAGCAGACACGATATCATTCAGGCACTCTGCCTTGAAAATTCTGACAGACTTGTCGAATTCTGCCGCGGAATTCAGAGCGGTGCGCCCGTTGATTCTTATGTTTCACCCGAACCGTGGGATATGCCGGGTTATGACAGCAAGGTTATCATGGCGGCAGGTGCGTTCATTCTCGGTTCGTCAATCGAGCTTTCGGCAGACGCTCCTCTGCGTGAACCTTTTGCGGTCTGGATGCAGGGCGGAATAAATTTTCATTCGGCAAAAACGGCGATAATGCTTGCAGCGGAAAGACTTCATCAAGGAGGACTCCTCAAATGAAATATGACGGAATAACCCGTGAATCGCTCTTTCTTCTGGCAGATAACCGTTTCAGGGATTCAAAGGCTTATTATGAAGAGCATAAAGAAGCCATAAAAAACGGTGTTACCGTTCCCATGCGTCAGATTGCGGGTATAATCGGCGAAGAACTTGTTTCCGTTGACCCTCTTATGAATACGATTCCGACCAAAATGGTGTCGAGAGTAAGAAGGGACACGAGATATACCAAGGATAAATCTCTTTACCGCGAAAACATGTGGATAATGTTCATGCGTCCCAAACGAGAATGGGTGGGGTATCCCTGCATGTGGTTTGAGGTTACTCCCCGTGAATATTCGATGGGAATAGGTTTTTACGGTGATGAACCGGGGCTTCTTGAAACATTCAGAAAAAATCTCCGTGAAAGGCCCGAAGAATTTAAAAAAGCGGCGGACAAATGTGTTAAAAGCGGCTCTGTTTTCTTCAACAGGAAATACAAAAGACCGTTCCCCGGCTGTCCCGAAGGTCTTGAAGAATATTATAATGCAAAAGATGTGGGATTCATTTCTTTTTCAGGTGACCTTGATGACCTCAAAAGCGAAAAAATTATTGAAATTATCAGAGGGTATTTTCAGGCATATATCCCGATGTATAAATTTTTACTCAGCGTTTCCGATGAATATTATTCCAAGGAGGAATGACCGTGGATTATTCAAAATTCAAAAGCGGAAGTGACATCAGAGGCTATGCCCTCGGCGACGAAACAAATCCCCTTTTTATGAGTGATGAAATGATTATGGGGGCAAGTTTCGGTTTTCTTTCATGGCTGAAAAACAGAACAGGCAAGGAAAATCTTTGTATTTCAGTCGGACACGACAGCCGTCTTTCGGCAGACAGAATTAAAAGCGTTGTAATAAAAACCCTCATTTCAAACGGTGCAAAGGTTATTGACTGCTCACTTGCTTCAACTCCCGCAATGTTTATGACAACTGTTGAACTCGGTTGCGACGGCGCGGTGCAGATTACCGCAAGCCATCACCCGAAGGACAGAAACGGTCTCAAATTCTTCACCCGTGACGGCGGACTTGACGGCAAGGATATTTCAGATATTCTTGAAATTGCAGGCAAAACCGAAAATCCTGTCGGCAATGAAAACGGCGAATATGTTTCCTGTGATTTCATGAAACGGTATGCGGAAATTCTCCGTGAAATGATAATAAACGGTGTTGGCAACGGTGACAAACCTCTTGAAGGAATAAAAATCGTTGTTGATGCAGGCAACGGTGTCGGCGGTTTTTATGCTTACGATGTTCTTGCACCTCTCGGCGCGGATATTGACGGAAGCGTTTTTCTTGACCCCGACGGAAACTTCCCGAATCACGCACCGAATCCCGAAAATGCCGAGGCTATGGAAAGCATTTCAAATGCCGTAAAAAATTCATACGCTGATTTCGGAATTATTTTTGATACGGATGTTGACAGAGCAGGATGTGTCGGCAAGGGAGGTTTTGAAATCAACAGAAACCGACTTGTTGCTCTTGCTTCAAAGGTTGCACTTGATTCTTGCAAAGGCGGAACAATTGTTACAGACAGCGTTACCTCCGACGGTCTTGCAGAGTTTATTGCCGACAACGGCGGTGTGCATCTCCGTTTCAAAAGAGGTTACAGAAACGTTATCAACAAACAGATTGAGCTTGAAAAAAGCGGCATAAAGTGTCCCCTAGCAATGGAAACCTCGGGACATGCGGCTTTTGCCGAAAACTATTATCTTGACGACGGTGCATATCTCATAACAAAGCTGATTATTGAAGCGGCATCACTTTCAAAATCAGGAAAATCACTCGATGATCTGATTGTTAATCTTCGCGAATCTATTGTAGAAAAGGAAATGCGTTTCAAAATTCTCTGCGACGATTTCAGACCCGAGGGAGAAAAGGTTATTTCTCTTTTTGAAAATGCGGTAAGCCTTAACTGTAATTGGTCTGCGGCAAACGATAATCACGAAGGAATAAGAATAAATGCGGATAAATCCTGCGGAAACGGTTGGTTTCTGCTTCGCCTGAGCGTTCATGACCCGATAATCGTTCTCAATGCGGAAAGCGACGAAAACGGCGGTATCATGAAAATGGCAAAAGATATTTATGATGTTATTTCAGATGCTGAAAACCTTGAGATGCTTGATATTTCGGCATTGACAAATTATATAGGATAAGGAGAAATAAAAATGATTGACAAAATAATCAGTGGATTTTTCGCAATTATCACAGCAATACTTTCACTTTTCTACACCCCGACACCCGTTACACAGGTTAATCCCGCAACAATTCCCGAAGCAACAAAAACCCAGTCGGTCACAATCATGAGCTACAACATATGGATTGGCGGTTCGGGCGAAAAATCTCCCGAAAACAGAACAGACGAAATTGTTGCAAACATCAGAAAATACAATCCCGATTCATTCGGACTCCAGGAAGCTGATGAGGGCTGGATGGAAAGACTTCCCGCAGAGCTTTCCGATTATGCTTATGTCGGAATAGGAAGAAACTCAAATGAAGGCGGCGGCGAAGCAAGTCCAGTTTTCTATAAGAAAGACAAGTATGAACTTGTTGATTCAGGTACATTCTGGCTTTCAAAAAATCCCGAAAAGGCTTCAAGAAGCTGGGATGCGATGTTTAAAAGAGTATGCACCTATGCAATTCTTAAGAATAAGGAAACAGGCTTTATATATGCTCATTTCAACGCTCATTTTGACCATATGGGTGTTATCGCAAGGAACGAATCTGTTGCTGTTGTTTCAAAGAAAATCGCTGAAATCGCACCGAATATTCCCGTTGTTTTCTCAGGCGACTTCAACGACGAAGAAGGCGGAGATGCATACAACAGAGTTCTTGAAAGCGGTTTTACAGATACAAAATACACCGCAACAACATCAGACAGCCACAGTACATATCACGGTTATTCGGAACTTGTTGAAAAATCAAAACCCATTGACTATATTTTTGTTAACGGGTATTCAACATCTGTCAAGAGTTATAAAGTTGATACTGAAAAGCTTAACGGAATCTATCCCTCGGACCATTTCCCGATAATTGTTGAACTTACGCTTTTAAACGGAGGTAAATAATATGTACAGGGTATTGACATTTAACCTGCTTTGTGCAGGCAGAAAACACAGAAAATGGTATAAAAGAGCTCCTCTTGTTTACAAGGTTATCCGTGAAGCAAATCCCGATTCCTTCGGCGTTCAGGAAGCTCATTGGTCATGGATGAAAAAGCTTGCAAAGAATCTTCCCGAATATGCTTATGTCGGAGTCGGCAGAGATGACGGAAAGAAAAAAGGCGAATTTTCTGCAGTATTTTATAAAAAAAGCAAATTCACCGCAAGCGACAGCGGAAACTTCTGGCTTTCCGAAACTCCCGACAAGCCCTCAAAGGGTTGGGACTCTGCTTGCACAAGAATAGCTTCCTATGTTAAGCTCACCGATAAAGAAACCGGTAAATCCTATGTTCATTTCAACACCCATCTTGACCACGTCGGCAGGCAGGCACAGATTAACGGCGCAAAAATGATTCAGGAAAAAGCCGCTTCCTTCGGCGGTGTTCCCGTTGTGTGCACAGGTGACTTCAATGTGTATCAGGATTCCGACTGCTACAATACAATGGTAAGTGCAAACATGAAGGATGCAAGAAAGCTTGCTCCCGACACCGACGATTGCTTCACATACCACGGTTTCAAGCCTGATGAAATAAAAGCAATAATTGACTTTGTTTTTGTTGATGAAGCAACCGTAAAGCCGATTAAATTCAAGGTTATAAATAAAATGTTCAACGGCGAATACTATTCTGACCATTATGCCGCATATGCAGATATTGAGCTTGTGTGACGAATTCCCATACAACTGAAAAAGTGTAACATTTTCCCTTTTGTTTATTGACAATTATTTTTAGTAATGCTAAACTTTTGTTATAATATGCGAAAGGGGAAATTTTTATGAATTTACAGAAAATCATTGATCAAAAAGACAATGCCGCAAAATATATGGTCAAAGAAATAACTCATATTATCAAAAAATGCGGCAAAAGAGACCCCGGTTCAGAGGGTGAAAAGAAATCCTGCGAATATATGGCAAAGGTTCTTGAAAAGAACTGCGGCTGCGAAGATGTAAAGCTTGAAAGCTTTGAAGTTGCACCCCGCGCCTTCTACGGCTATCTTTATTTCACGGTAACATTTGCAATTCTCGGTGAACTTCTTTTTCCGTTTGCACCCATAATCTCAATTCCGCTCATAATTGCAGGTTTTGCAATTGTTCTTCTTGAATTCGGTCTCTATAAAAAAGTCATCGACCCCCTCTTTCCAAAAAAGACAAGCCACAATGTTACCGCTATCAAAAAGTGTACAGGCGAAGTGAAGAGAAGAATTATCTTCAACGGTCACCCCGATGCAACATGGGAATGGCCCGTTAACTATGCTCTCGGCGGCGTAGGCTTTGAAGGTCACGCAATCATAGTTATCGGTACAGCAGTCTTCTATCTTGTACTTTCAATCATTTATGTTGTAAAGAACGGTATCTCATTCGGTATGCCCGATGTTTCCGACCCTCTTGTTAAAGCAGGTCTCTGGGGTCTTGTAACCCTCCCATTCTCAATCGGTCTTTATTTTATGGTTAATTACCGCAGAGTTGTTGACGGTGCGAACGATAATCTTACAGGCTGCTATATCGGCATTGCAATTCTCAAGTATCTCAAAGATGCAGGCATCGAACTTGAAAACACCGAAATCGGCGTTGTTCTTACGGGTTCCGAAGAAATCGGTCTCAGAGGTTCAAAGGCATGGGCAGAAGCTCATAAGGATGAATTCAAGGATGTTCCCACCTTCATCTATGCTTATGACACAATCAATGACCCCAAGTATCTTATGTCCAACTACTATGACCTTAACGGTACTGTAAGAAGCGACAAAGACCTTGCAGACCTCTTTATGGAAGCAGCAAAAGCAGTTGATGTTCCTTGTAAAAAAGGCGGCGTTCCCCCTATGGGCGGCGCTGTTGATGCAGCTGCATTTACTCAGGGCGGTTTCAGAGCTGCAGGCGTAACAGGTCTGAACCACAAGCTTGAACGTTATTATCACACAAGACTCGATACATACACAAACATGAACGAAGCTGGCATTGCAAATTGTTTTGCCGCAAGCGTTAAAATGCTTGAAATGTTCGACGAAGGCGCAAAACAGTAAAAACAATTTGGGCAAGGATAACAAATCCTTGCCCTTTATTTTTTGCACTTTTATCAATTGATATTTTATTTATTAATATGGTATAATTTTGACATATTACATTTGGAGATGATAAAATGAAAATCACAAAAAAGATTATCTCGCTTCTCCTTGCAGGAACAATGATTTTCTGTGCTTCACCCGTTTTTGCATCGGACACGGCACAAAAGAATTATATCATTGACAATCCTTATGAAGATATCGATTGGGATAAGTGGGATGATTACAAAACACAGCTCCACTGCCACACCACAGCAAGCGACGGATTTTTAACCATCGATGAATTTTGCAAAATGCACTATGCACTCGACTTTGAAATCGTTGCTCTCACAGACCACGGTACCCTTAACAGAGGCTGGAATGTTGAACCGGAAACGGTTCCTCTCATGCGTTTAATCAAAAAAGAACGCACAAAAATGGCAGATATCATTCCCATTCCCGAAGAAGAATATCAGTCATATCTCAACGGAACAAACCCCAACAGGTCCTTTGTCACCTCCGCAGGTGATACTCTCACAAGAACAACCACCAACGGCATGCTTGATGTTCCTCTCGGAATAGAGCTTAATATGGCAACTCCCGTTGCAGACTGCCATCTTACAGGTTATTGGGCAGAATACGGCCAGGGCCTTGCAGGCGTTTTCGGTGACTACGAAACCCCGTCAAAGGGTGTTAAGGAAGCCGGCGGTATTTCCTTCCTTTCACATGTAGGTGAATACGTTTATACCGATAAAGACTCTGAAAAATATGTAGGTCAGAAGGTTGACGAATACTACGTTAATAAATTTGCAAGAATTTTCCTTGACAATGCGGGTTCTTCACTCGGCACAGGAATAAACAGTGCAACCGACGCACACACCCGCTGCGACCGTATCCTTTATGACCAGATTCTTCAGAAAACCATTCCCTACGGAGTTGTTCCCTGGGGCAATACCTTTGCAGATTCCCATAACGAAACATCAATCAACGATGCATACACAATGAGCTGGATGCCCGAGCTTTCACTCGACGCTTTCCGCAAGTGCCTTGAAAAAGGCCAGTTCTTCTCAATTTCTCATTTCTCCAACGGCGTTGAACTTAACGGTATGGAAGAAATGCCCGGTTTTGTTGAGCAGGATGTTTATGACACAAAAGCCTATTGGCTTGACAACACCCCCCAAGTAAAGAGAATGAAGGTTGACCAGGAGGCTGACACAATCACCGTTGAAGGCATTAATGCCAACATCATCACATGGGTATCAAACGGCGAAGTTATTAAGAGAGAAAGCATAAAAGACGGCAGCGCAACTCTCGATCTTCACAATGATGAATTCCTTGCAGAACCTTATATGTATGTCAGATTCTATCTTTCCGGCGATAACGGTATCTGCTATTCTCAGCCTCTTGTTCTCAATGTTGAGGGCGAGGAATTTGAAAAGGTTGAAATTCCCAAAACCCATGACATTTCAACCTTCCTCAGAGGTCTTGTAACGGTTGTTGACGTTGCATTTTTCAGACTTAATCCTATCATTTGGATTTTCAAATATTTCGGTCTCGGATACAATCCGATAACATTTGATAGACTTATCAATCCGTTCTAAATGCAATAATTAATCCCCCTGAAAAATCAGGGGGATTATTTCATGCTTTATACATTCTCTCTGTACTTTTTTCTTGCATATCTGAAAATAATATATGCAATGCAGATTAAAGCAAAGATTCCGATATAGAGCGCATATTTCTGCGCTTCGGGAGTCATTTTTTCGCCGTCAACGGAAACATCGGCATCATCGCCGCCGAAGAACAAAGCGGAATTTCCGGTGCCCGAAGGAACATGATTCTTGACATCATCCCAGAGTGTACTCATAAGAGCAAGGATTTCAGGTTTGAGATTAAGGAAAAGCTGAGTCTTGAACTGACCGTCTGCGGGATAGAGAATTTCATTCTTATAAAATGAGTATTCGGGATTGGTGTAAACTTCGGTGTGGGGACTTGCATAGCAGATATATTCCGCATTTGCAAGTGCAACCTCAGGTTCAAGAAGGAAGTTGATGTAAAGCTCTGCGGCAAGCTTGTTCTTTGAGCCTTTGAGAATACATGCACCGTCAACAAAGAAGTTGACACCTTCCTCGGGATAAACAAAAGCGAGGTCGGGATTGTTTTCCTGCATTGAAAGGAAATCGCCCGCATAATAAGGTGCAAAAGCAGCTTCGCCCGATTCCATTTTGAGGAACACCTCATCATTTACATATGTAGGAGAAACACTCTTCTGCTCTTTAAGAAGCTCTGCGGCAATTCTCCACGAAGCGGAAGATTCATTGTTATAGTCCATTCCGAGAACACTCTGCGCAATTGCAAAAGCATCTCGGGGATTGTTGAACATAAGAATACTGTTCGAATAATTATTATCCCAGAGTGAAGTCCAGCTTGTGGGAGCTTCCTCAACCATTGCCGTGTTGTAGATAAGACCTACCATGCCGACCGTATAAGGCACGGAATAAATGTTATCGGGATCATGTGCAAGGTTTTTATATTTTTCGGGAATATATTTATAATTCGGTATATTGGAGAAATCAATAGGCTGAAGCATATCCTCGGCAATCATTCGCTGAATCATATAGTCAGAAGGAATAACGATATCATAAGAAACTCCGCCGCCTTTGAGTTTTGAATACATGACTTCGTTGTTATCGTAGGTTTCATAAACAACATTAATACCGTATTTTTCCTCGAAAGCAGCATTAACATTAAGCGAATCATCAACTCCGTCGGAAATGTATTCACCCCAGTTATAAACATATAGAGTTGTGCCTCTGAGGGCATCTGTCTCGCTCTGCTCCGCTGCAAAGACAAATGCACTCGGAACAAAAGCAATAATCAGTGCAAGAAGCACCGAAACTATTCTGTTTTTCAATTCTTTATCACTCCTTTGAGTAATAGCTCTGTTACTTTTTCTTTGACCTTTCATCGCTCTTCTGCTGTGCGATATTATAAAGAATAAGAAGCAGAAGGATGCTGACGAATATTAAAGCGGAAAGTGCATACATATCGGGCTTTACCCTCTTCTTTGTCATTGAGAAAATAGCAATCGGAAGAGTCTGGAAACCCGGACCGCCGGTGAAATAACTGATTATGAAATCGTCAAGCGAAAGAGTGAACGCCATAATCATACCGGTAATAATACCGGGCATAATTGACGGAAGAACAACCTTGAAGAAAGCCGATGCCGGTTTGCAACCGAGATCCTGTGCGGCTTCGGCAAGATTTCTGTCCGTCTGACGAAGCTTCGGAAGCACAGTAAGAATAACATAGGGAAGATTAAATGTTACATGAGCAATAAGCAAAGTTCCGAAACCGAGAACCGCATCAATATTAACAAGTCTGCCGACAAAAACAAAAAGAAGCATCATTGAAATACCGGTTACAATTTCGGGGTTCATCATGGGGATATTCGTTACCGCCATAATGCCCGAACGGGGAACGCCTTTTTTGAATTTGTCTATTCCCACCGCTGCGGCAGTTCCGAGAACAGTTGCAATAACGGATGAGCTTACAGCAAGGATAAGTGTATTGTAAAGTGCCCTGAGGGTTGCTTCATCCTCAAGGAGAACCTTGTACCATTGAAGCGAAAAACCTGAAAGCACACTTGTGCTGCTCGATGAATTGAACGAAAAAACAATCATTACAATAATCGGGGCATAGAGAAAAATGAATACGAGGGCAGCATATACCTTTGAAGCAATTTTCATATAACCATGCCCTCCTCATCACCCGAAAAGCGGTTCATAACCGCCATGCAGATAAGAATCAGAACCATCAGAACAAGTGAAAGCGATGCACCGAGGTTATAGTTATAAGACTGCTGGAACTGTCTTTCAATAACGTCACCGATAAGGTCAAA
>JAZSDF010000116.1:0-4415 GCA_045531035.1 Acutalibacteraceae bacterium
CTATGTTAAGGATCAGGCAGTTCTGCTTACGGGTCTTGTTAACCCCCAGGTCATCCGCACTGCCGAAATGATGGATATGGTGTGTGTGGTTTTTGTCCGTTCCAAAGAGCCGAGCGAGGAGATGCTTGAGCTTGCAAAAGAAATGGATATAGTAGTTTTATCTACTGAAAAAAGGCCCTACGATTCCTGCGGTATTCTTTATAATAACGGTCTTGTAGGTGGGGTGAAGAAATGAGTGAAGCGCTTGTTTTTCATTTCGATGTAGACGGTAAGGATTTCACATCCGCCGGTCAGGCTTCGGTCAGCATTAAGAAGAATCTCAGGCAGTTAGGCATTTCTCCCGAAACAATAAGGCGTGTTTCTATTGCAATGTATGAGGGTGAGATAAATATGGTCATCCATGCGGGCGGCGGCGTTGCCGAGGTTCGCGTGAGTGAGGATTGTATTGAGATCATCCTTGAAGATAAGGGCCCCGGTATCAAAAATATCGAGCAGGCTATGCAGGAGGGCTTTTCAACAGCTCCCGACAATATCCGTTCGCTCGGCTTCGGTGCAGGCATGGGTCTCCCCAACATGAAAAGATATACCGACTATATGCAGATAGATTCCGTTGTCGGAGAAGGCACCACAATAACAATGAGGGTGAACTTCTGATAAGGAGTGTATTTCTATGAATACATATATCCACTCGGTATCGCTCGACCCGACCAAATGCACGGGCTGCACGACCTGCATGAAGCATTGTCCCACGGAGGCAATCAGAGTGCGCAACGGCTGTGCCGTTATTGATGCGGAACGCTGTATTGACTGCGGAGAGTGCATCCGAAACTGCACAAACAACGCCAAAAAGAGCATTTGCAACTCTTTTGACGAAATCAAGAACTACAAGTATAAGATTGCGCTTCCTGCGCCGAGCTTGCTTGCTCAGTTCGATAATCTTGACAACATCGGCTATGTGCTCAAGGGACTTCTTGATATCGGCTTCGACGAAGTTTTTGAGGTTGCGAAGGGAGCGGAAATCGTTTCCGAGCACACAAGGCTTTATCTTCAGACCGAAGGCATCAGAAAACCCGTTATCAGCACGGCTTGTCCTGTTGTCACAAGACTTATACTCATCCGATTCCCGTTCCTCAAGGATAACCTCATTCCGCTTCTGCCTCCCGTTGAGGTTGCCGCTCATATGGCGGTTGAAGAAGCGATGAAGAAAAATCCCGAGCTTAAGAGAGAGGATATATGCACCTGCTTTATTTCTCCCTGCCCCGCAAAGGTGAGCTATGTGAGAAACGGTTTCGGAAGCTACAAGAGTGAGGTTGACCTTGTTGTTTCGATGAGTGAAATTTATTTCCAGCTCATCAACGTCATGAAGCGTGAGAATCAGGCAGATATGCCTTCTCAGGCGGGCAGAATAGGTCTCAGCTGGGCAATCTGCGGCGGTGAAGGCTCTGCATTGCTCAACGACAAGATTATAGCTGCCGACGGAATAAACAACGTCATTTCGGTGCTCGACCAGATTGAAGACGGCAACATACCGCCCGTTGATTTCGTGGAGCTCAACGCTTGCCCGAGCGGCTGCGTCGGCGGAGTGCTGACAATCGAAAACCCCTATGTGGCGAAAAACAGACTTCACACCTTAAGACGCTATATGCCCGTTTCGCTTGTTCCCCGTGCAGAGGAGGGCGCATATATTCCCGAAAACAGCTTTTTCGGAGATTTGCCCGAATACAGACCCCTCAACAGACTCAGCGACAGCATCGGAGAATCCATGAGGCTTATGTCGAAAATCCAGGCACTCCGCAAGGAATTGCCCGGCATCGACTGCGGTTCATGCGGCGCACCGAACTGCAGAGCCTTTGCCGAGGATATCGTTATGGGTCATGCGGACAGAAACGAGTGCATAATCGCCTATAAAGATTTTATTAAGAAATATATTGAAACCTATGACGGAGGTGAGAAGGTTGACGGTGAATGAGCTTTCGGCAATGCAGGGTTTTAAACCCGTGGCAATGCCCGACGGTGAAAGAGAAATAAACGGCGTTTACATCGGCGACCTGCTCAGCTGGGTAATGGGCAGAGCAAAAGCAGACGATGCGTGGATAACGATAATGACGAATATCAATGTTGTTGCCGTTGCTTCCCTTGCGGATACCGCATGTATCGTTCTTGCCGAGGGAGTGAATCCCGATGCTTCGGTTATCGAAACCGCAAATGCAAAGGGTGTCAACATAATATCCTCTGAAATGCCTGCCTACGAAACCGCAAAGGCAATCGGTATATGAAAAAATATTACTACGATTTACACACACATTCATGTCTTTCACCCTGCGGTGACGACGATATGACTCCGAATAACATTGCGGGCATGGGGGTTGTCGCAAAGCTCGATATAATTGCGCTGACCGACCACAACACCTGCCGCAACTGCCCTGCGTTTTTCAAAACCGCAGAGGCTAACGGAATCGTACCCGTTGCGGGCATGGAGCTTACCACGGCAGAGGATATTCATCTTGTGTGCCTCTTTGAAAATCTTGAAGATGCGCTGAAATTCAACGAAGCCGTGGATAAACACAGAATTCCGTTCAGGAACCGTGTTGATATTTTCGGTGAGCAGATGATAATGAACGAAAACGACGAGGTTATCGCCGTTGAGGAAAATCTGCTTTCGAACGCAACGATGATAACCGTTGACGACGCCCCGAAGCTTGTTAATGAGTATGGCGGAATCTGCTATCCCGCTCATATAGATAGGGAAGCAAACGGAATTGTTGCAACTCTCGGTATTTTCCCCGATATGCCGTATTTCCCGTGCTATGAGCTTCATGACGGCGATAAAAAAGACGAATATCTCGGCAGATTCCCGATTCTTTCGGACAAGCCCTGTGTCGTTTCGTCGGATGCGCATTATCTCTGGGATATCAGCGGAAGGCTCAATTGCTTTGAGCTTGAGGTCGGAGAAGAAACCCCCGAAAATATCCGCAGAAAGCTTTTTGAGAGGTTGAAAGGTTTATGAAAGAATTATCTTTAAATATTCTTGATATTGCCCAAAACTCCGTAAAAGCAAGGGCGGAGAACATTCTGGTTGAGCTTGTCGAAGCAGACGGAAAACTTACTCTCACGATTAAGGATGACGGCTGCGGAATGAGCAAAGAAACGGTTGAAAACGTGATGAACCCGTTCTACACAACGAGAACAACGAGGAATGTCGGTCTGGGCGTGCCGCTTCTGAAACTTGCGGCAGAGCAGACGGGCGGCGGAATAAAAATCAGCTCCGTCAGCGAAAACGATAATCCCGAAAATCACGGCACAACCGTCACTGCGGAATTTTTTACCGACCATATCGACTGCACTCCGCTGGGTGATATAATCTCCACCGTCACGGTGCTGATTCAGGGTTCGCCTGATATCGAATGGAAATTTGTCCATGAGAAAAACGGCGGTGCGGTTGAGCTGGACACAAGAGAGCTGCGTGAGGTTCTCGGAGATGTTCCGCTGGATAATTACGAGGTCATAAAATGGATTGAAGAGTATCTCAAAGAAGGTTACTCGTCCATTTAATATAATGTATATTTATAAAGAGAGGATAGATGTTATGAAATCATTGGCTGAGCTTGCTGCTATCAGAGAAAAGATGAAGGACAAAGTTGTTCTTCGCGAAGGCACAGGCGAAATCAGAGTTGTTGTCGGCATGGCAACATGCGGCATCGCTGCAGGTGCAAGACCCGTTCTCAACGCTTTTGTTGAGGAAGTTACAAAGGCAGGTCTTGGCGACAAGGTTACCGTTTCACAGACAGGATGCATCGGTGTTTGCCAGTTCGAACCCGTTGTTGAAATCTTTGAAGCAGACAAAGAAAAGGTTACTTACGTTAAGATGACAGCCGAAAAGGCGGCCGAGGTTGTTGAAAAGCACCTCAAGGGCGGCAAGGTTATTTCGGAATACACAATCAGTAACGTTATCTCATAATGGAGGTTAAAATAATATGATTCGTTCCCATGTATTGATTTGCGGCGGTACCGGCTGTACTTCATCGGGCAGTAAGGTACTCATTTCCACATTCGAAAAGGAAATCGAAAAGAACGGTCTTGCTGAAGAAGTCAAGGTTGTTCAGACGGGCTGCTTCGGTCTTTGCGCCCTCGGCCCTGTTGTTATCATTTACCCCGAAGGCACATTCTACAGCCGTGTTGAGGAAAAGGATGTTGCTGAAATCGTTTCCGAGCACCTTCTCAAGGGCCGTCTTGTTGACAGACTTGTTTATAAGGATGCAGACGAAAGCGTTATCGAGGAAGCAGGCAAAACTCTTTCTCTTAACGACACAAACTTCTATAAGACCCAGAAGAGAGTTGCACTTCGTAACTGCGGTCTTATCGACCCCGAAAATATCGATGAATACATCGCTATGGACGGTTATGCAGCTCTCGGT
>JAZSDF010000132.1:0-2150 GCA_045531035.1 Acutalibacteraceae bacterium
AGGAACGGCAATGCAAGGAGTAAGAATAACCGAATAATTATCGGGAGTAATTTTCTCGTATTCCTCGTGACTTATGGGCACGGTGTATTCGCAACCGTCTTCCGCCCACAAATCCCAAGTTTCTGAATTTATTTTAGTGTAGTCAATCATAATCTCACCTTATAAACCAAATCTCTCTTTAATCATTTCTGCAACAACTTCGGGTGCAAGATTTGAGTTGTCAATCTTAATATAATTTGGGAATGTTATCTCGCCGTCATAGCTTTCTGTGCGGTATTTTTTATCGGTGTCAAGCAAATCTTTCCTTGCAAAATCAAGATTTCGTTTTGACGGTTTATTGTTAAGACGGTTTTCTGTTGAGTTCCTTTCAAGCCTTATCTCCTGTGAAGCAACAAGCTCAACATAATAAACTTCTGCACCTTGCTCTTTGAACAAATCGGAAACATATTTTATGTAATCCCAATCGCCCTGATGGTCGAAAGCCCAGACATAGGTGAATATCATTCCGTAGTTATTGCTTTTTGAAAACTCCTCAAAGAAAACCTGACGCAATCTGTGTACCGTTTTGCCTTCATAATATCCGAAAATCTCTATAACAGGCTCAATGGTCATATGGTTATGAAACAGCTTGAGGTCTGTGATTTTTGCAAGCTCTTGCCCAACCGTCATTTTACCTACGGCCAGATTGCCGAATATTATAACTAATTTCATAATATCATCCTTTTACAAATATTTCTGCATATAAACCAGGTTCTGATATGTTCCGTCTTTTAATTTAAAGAAATTGGGCTTGATCGATTTGATTTGAAATCCGAATTTTTCATAAAGTGCTTTTGCTCTGTCATTACCTTCTACAAATTCAAGATCAATATATTCTGTTCCTTCGTGATTTTCTGCCGCTTTTATCAGTTCATTGAACATTGCTGAACCAATACCGATATTCCAATACTTCTTCTGAATTGCGATTCCTACAGTGGCTCTGTGCGATGTTTTGCTGCCGTTTTTAAATGTTATATCACAGCTGCCTACAGCTTGACCGTTTACAAAACAAGATATCACCAAAGTGTTTTTGGATTCTCGGACATTGCGAATCCAATCCTTTTCATCATCGGCTGTAAAGCCGGCCCAATCTTCCGGACTTCTGGAAAAGAAATCTGTTTGAGAAGCAGTGAGCTTAATATTATCAAGTAATGTTTCCGCATCTTCAATTTCAGGAGTTTTCAATATGGCTGTAGTGCCGTCTTTTAATATAATTTTCTTATCTTCAAATATCATTATAATAACCTCATTTTCTTGCTAACTGCAAATCTATTGTATCATAAATAGTAATTTCTCCGCCGTGACGGTTAATTGCATTTTCTATCTTTGAAAAGAACTCATTTCGGATTCTTTCTTCAATAGCGATATGGTCTGAGTATGTACCGAGAAGCATTATGTATTCTTTTGCTGAGAATGTGCGTGTACGGTAAAACAGCTTGTATTGAATATCCTTAAAACCATATTTTTCAGCAATCAATGCTCTGTTCTGAGCCTGAGCTTCGGAATATTCAACAAGTGGTTCTTGTTTCTTGTTGTGGTATTTGTAATAGTATTCCGCATAGATTCGATCCATTTCTTCCGACAAAGCAGGTTTACCTTTGTCACGGTACGGATGATTTGCAAATCGGGCAAAAACACCGCCGTTTTTCAGCATATCAAAGACCTTTTTGTATCCAATTTCTTCGGGTATCCAATGAAAAGCAGAAGCGGAATAAATCAAGTCATATTCACCGTTAAACTCAACATCTTCAAACTTTCCCGAAACCGCTGAAAAGTTCGGATAACTTTTAAATTTCTCACGGCATATTTCGCAGAAGTTTTCACCGTAATCAACTGCAATAAGTTCACAGCCTGTTTTAAGAAAAGGTAAAGTTGCCTGACCTCCGCCTATGCCTATTTCAAGAACACGGCTTGTATTATTGATTGGTGCATAATCAAAGATTGTCTGATACAGTTCATCAACATATCCCGGTCGCAGTTTTTCGTAGGTATCTGCAACTGTATCAAAAGTCCAATTCAAACTATTATTATTCATAATTATTCCTCAACAAAATCAATCAACTGTTTCAGATTGTGTATTGTCCATTCTTCGTTGTTTTCTCCGCTTCGGT
>JAZSDF010000008.1:0-9458 GCA_045531035.1 Acutalibacteraceae bacterium
GTAACAGCCGTTATCTTGATTCCGAAGAATATGCCGATTACACCGCAAAGCTTGAAGGCGGTGTGACAGGAATAGGTGTTGAAACCGCTTTTGACTACCGCACGGGTGATTTTGTTATTACCCATGTTTATGCGGACTCTCCTGCGGAAAAGGCAGGCCTCAAGGCTCTTGATGTTATAACTGCGATTGCGGATATTCCCGTTAACAGAATGAATTATTCATCTCTTGAAGAAAACCTTTACGGCAACAGACTTTCTGCAGTCAAGGTCGAATATGAACGAAACGGCGAAACAAAGGTTGTTGAACCTATGCTCGGTTTTCGTATTCCGAGTGTCAACAGCCGTATAGAAAGCAATGTCGGTTATATCAGAATCAAAGGCTTCTATAAAGATACCGCCTCGGAATTCAAGGCGGCGTCTGAAAAGCTTATTGAGCAGGGTGCCGAAAGTCTTATTCTCGATGTAAGAGGCACTTCTGATGGTACAGTTGAATATGCGGCTCAGGTTATTGACGTTATTGTACCCACTATTCAGGGCAACATCGCCGTGCTTAAGGACGAAAACGGAAATATCTATAAGGATAAGATTTTTACTGCAGAAAACAGCAGTATTGTGATGCCGTATATTGTTCTTATCAATGAAACAACAAGCGGTCCTGCAGAACTTTTCGCATGCGACCTTCGTGATATCAGTCAGGCACAGTTAGTCGGCAAGAAAACGGCGGGTGTCGGCACAACTCAGGAGCTTTTTGCTCTTGATGACGGCGGTGCAGTTCTTCTTACCGTTGCTTTGGTTGAGCCAAAGAACGGTGCTCAGGCAGTTTATCACGGTAAAGGAATAGACCCGACAACAGAGGTCAGTCTTACTACAGGAAACGAAATCGATGTTGATTTGCTTACGGATGAGCAGGATAATCAGCTCATGACGGCATACAATATGCTGGCTGCTTAAAGCTTTCTTCTCAATTCAACTGCTTTGCCGAGAACATAAACGGGCAGAGCGTCACATTCCGCTTTTGAAAAAACAAGCGGTTCATAAGATGTATTTTCGGACACAAGCATTATGCTTGTGTCTTTTTTTATTATCTTGCGTATAAAAGCATTTCCGTTTCCGATTGAGAATACTCCCGTTTCACCGTTTCCGACTTCGTCGGAGCGATTGATAACAACTGTATCTCCCGGAAACATAACCGGCGACATCGAGCTGTCACAAACATTCAGAGCGTAGTATTCGTTTGTTCCGATTCTTTGACAAAGCTCAGCGGCAGAAATCTGTCCGAACATCGGAATTTTGTTTTTATCATCGGTTTTTTCTTCGCCTAGAAGCGTGTCAACAGAAACATCTAATATTCTTGAAAGAAGCTGCAAACTGTTTCTGTCCGGCATTGTCCGCCCCTTTTCCCATTGGCTGACTGCTGTTTGGTGCACACCGCAAAGCTTTGCAAGTTCTTGCTGTGACATACCTTTTTCTCTTCTTATTTCTCTTATTATGCTCATACAATTCTCCCCGATATACTATGAGATAATATTAGCATAACTATTAAAAATGTCAAGTAAAAACAAGAAAATTAAAATTTATCACTTGACAAACGAACAAATGTTCAATATAATCAATAGCAGAACTATTAACACGGAGGAAAAATGAAAGACGATATTTTAATTGATATAACATATCCCGATGAAGATGAGATAAAAGCTGCACAGCTTTTGTGCTGTGGGAGAGTTTGCGAGGAATGTGAAACACCTGCCGCATATGCATGGAGAAAAAGAGAGGTCGATTTGTCACGGCTTCTTGAATATGCAATCGAAAATGAGCTTACGGAAACTGAACGGGGTATTGTTGAGGATAAATGGTACAACTCGATGTCGATGTCTCAGATTGCAAGGAACAGGGGAATTTCTGCTGCCGCAGTCAGAAGCACATCGGAAAGAGCGATTGCGAAGCTTGAACGGGTACTGAAATATGTTGTGTTTTATCAGCGAGACCTTGTCAGTGAAACCGTAATTCCCGCCGCCGTCGGAAGAGCAAGGGTTATTTCTTCCGCAAGGCATATGAAAACTGAAGATATTGGGAGCCGTATAAGATGCCTGAGAATTTCCCGAGGTCTTACTGTTGATTTGCTTAGCAGTGCGATCGGTATCGGAGATAAAAGAATAATAAAAATTGAGAGCGGCAATTCAGCGGATTCGGCGGAGATTGTAGCTTTCAGCGAGTTTTTCGGTGTAACAACCGATTATTTATTGAAAGGAGATAGAAATGTCTGAGAAAACTTTGAGAGAGCTTGGTGAAGAATATGAAGCGGCAGTAATAATACTTAAGGAGAGAATTGCGATTAAAAGAACACAGCTTCGTGCTTTGAAAGACAGCATTTGTTCGAATGAAGCTTATTTGCTGAAAAGTGAATTGAAGATTCTCTATGCGGAACAAAGAGATGCAAAGGAAACGGCAGACTATCTCAAGTCATACTACGAACCGCATGAAGGAAAACGAGAACTTTTCAGTTACGATTAAAAATATTTCTTGACAAATACAGTTTCTTTATATATAATATCACCTGCACCCCAAAAGGTGCAGTTCGGACATTTAGCTCAGCTGGTAGAGCATTCGCTTGACGTGCGAAGGGTCAGCGGTTCGAGTCCGTTAATGTCCACCAAACGGGCATTGTATGAACACTTATTTTTTCAAAGGCGGTTTCGCCGTAAGGGTTCCGATCTGATGCAAAACAGAAAAGAGAGTCAAGGTTTAAAGCCTTGGCTCTCTTTTATTTATGTGTTGCTATGTTGTCATAGTCTTACTGTCTTACCCATTTTCTTGCTGCCATTTTTCAAACGCTTTTTTGCCTTCTTCGGATTCATAATACTTTCGTATCTCCGGCACAAGAAACCTTGCGAATGAGTCGATTACCGACTGCGGCAGCTCGACGTTGCATTTGGAATTCAACGGCGTAGTTTCGTTGGCTGTTGCTAAAATCTCCTTTCCCGCCGTATTGAACCCCTCGACCATTCGACCGAGAGAATGTCTTTGTTCTCGCTGAGATAATTTCTTATCTAATTATATTATAATCATTTTTTGAAACCTTGTCAAATTTTTGCAAATTTGCAATTATCCCGATTTTCACGAATTTAAAATAGACATTGGAACAATAGAACCGCAAAATCAGGGTTACAGGTCAAACTATACGCACCCCTGAATTACCGCACTCGGAGACCGTTGATATATAACGGTTTCAGAAGCTCTATTTGGTTAATTTTTAACTGTAATGAAAGTGTTTTTTATCACTTGATTTTTGCATCTTTAAAATTTATCGTGTGGAAAAAGTAAACGCAAAATCGGGGTTACAGGTCAAACTATACGCACCCTTGAATTACCGCACTTTCAATCCCTTATATATCAGCGATTTCAGAACGTACTTTTCCTACTTTTTTCAAACAAATAAAAGGAGTTTTTACTTATGATTAATAACATTATTTCTTGTGAATTTAACATTGATACTGCTTGTGTTGAAGTCAAACTCACCGACGGCTCAACGGTGTCAATCGACTGCATCGCCGTTGAAAACGAATATGCAAACAATATGTACGAAACATCAGAACTCGACTTTCTCATCTACAACGAGCCTATGAGCTATGTCAGATTACTGCTCAGCGGCAAAATGGAAGAATATCTACGAAATAATACAGATTATACGCCGTTATCAGATATGAGATAAAATGCTGAAAGCTCTCTTGCGGTATGCAGGAGAGCTTTTTGTATCAGTTAAATGACGGAGGGTCAACTTTTGTTTCCGAAAACGGATTATTGTTCGGTGAGGGTTCAGACATACTGAAATACATTTTAGCTGCTTTTGTTGTTCCGAAATCCTGATTTGAGCCACTGTTCTGCACCTTGTTGAATGCTTCACGGAACATTGCGTTGTGCGCTTCTTCTCTGTTGAGCAGAAAATCAATTGTTTCTCTCACTTTCTTGTCGTTAATCTGTCGGTAGAGATATTCATAAACAACTTTTGCCCTCTGCTCGGATGCGATGTTTGAAAGAAGGTCGGCGCACAAATCACCCGTAACTGAAACATAATCGCCAGTCCAAGAATAACCCGAAGCATTGATAAGTCCGGGATTAAGACCCGTGAGAACGTGTGTCTGGATTTCGCCTGCAGGAACAGATTCGGCACATACATCGTGACCGTTCAGAAGATTGATTGTCTGCGCAACCATTTCCATATGACCGAGTTCTTCTGCAGCAATATCAAGGAATAAATCTTTGATTTCAGGATCTTTGATACGAAAACTCTGTGACATATACTGCATTGCGGCTTTAAGTTCACCGTTTGCACCGCCGAGCTGTTCCTGAAGAAGCGCCGCATACTGAGGGTTAGGTTTTTCAACAGCAACGGGATGAAAAAGCATTTTTTCGTGTTTGAACATAAATTATCCTCCTTTAATTGCTTTTAGTATGCACAGATTCGCATAAAAATTGCCATACAAGCTGTTTTTTGTTTCAACTCGTATGGCTTGATTATTTTATATTTTCTTTGCTTTGACAATCAAAAAGTTCGGTTTAATATATTCCTTTACCCAAGCAGGAACTTTTTCAATTACCCATTCTTCGGGTGTGGGTTCGCAGATTTCTTCGATTACAAATCCTGCTTTTGCAAGTGCGTTTATAATATTGCTGAAGGTGCGGTGATACTTTATTACGTCGTCGACGTACCAATGAATTTTGCGTTCACCGGGTTGGTTGTAGTTTGAAAAAGTATAGGAAACCTTCTCGCCACTTTCATTTTTGTTGAAATGACCGGCGCCGTCAACGGTTGAGGTGATAATCGGATGTTCCTGCGAGAACAAAAGCTGACCGCCTGCATTCAGAACGGAATACATATCCTTTGCGAAAGCATCAAAATCTTCAACATAATGAAAAGCAAGAGAGCTGTAAATGAAATCAAATGTTTCGCCGAGTTTTGATATATCTGTCATACTCATATTGCGGTATTTAATTTTGGCGTTTGCGGATTCTTCCTTTGCAACAGCAAGCATCTTTTCGGATATATCAATGCCGACAACTTTATCTGCGCCTCTGTTAACAAAATCAACGCAGTTGTGACCGTAACCGCAACCCAGATCAAGAACGGATTTGCCGTTCAAATTGGGAAGAAGCTTACGCATTGCAGGCTGTTCAATTAAATCATTGGCGTTGCAATCGCTGTCACGCAGAGCTTTGTAGCCGCTGAAAAATGTTTCGTTGTCAAATATATTTTGTCTGCTCATAATATCACCTTAAATTCCTTTGGTGTGCTCGTCATAATTCGCTTTGATAACACGTCTTTCTCTGTCTGTCAAACTCCAGATATGAATACCTGTGTCGGCAGTGTTGAAGAAATAAATACAATCAACGGGCATATTGAAGAATGAACGGTAAAGCTGATTTATCATTCCGCCATGCGAAACAACAGCAACAGTTTCATCGTTCTCAGATTCATTTATAATTCTTGAAAGTGCATTCTCCGCTCTTTGTCTGAACTCAACCTGAGATTCCTGACCGTAAACTGCTTTGTCAATCGGCAAATCGGGAACTTCGGGATATTTCTCTCTTACTACCGCACGGGGTAACCCCGCAAGAAGTCCGTTATTAAACTCCATTAAATTCTCATCAAAAACAATAGGAATTCCCATTTTATCGGACAAATACTGTGCTGTCTGTTTTGCTCTTGTCAAAGTGCTTGCGTATATTTTGGAGATGTTATAGTTATCGGCAACAAAATTTGCCATTGCTTCAGCTTGTCTGTGACCTCTTTTGGTTAATGCAAAATCTGCTCTGCCTTCGTGAACATCAAGCAAATCTGCTTCGGATTCACCGTGACGGATTACAAGTAATTTCATTGTATCAACACCTTTAAATCTGTTTTTATTATACACCACTTATTTTCTGTATGCAACATCACCCCAACCGATTCGGTTGAGGTGAGTTTTTTATTTCAGGAATTCGGAACGGTGCTGCTCAAAGAAGTCAAAATATGCTCTGACGTTTTCAAGCTCTGTCCAATCGCAGGTTCTGACGGGAACGGTATCAAGATTATAAACCCGTGCGTTTTTCATTGATAAGAATATCGGCGAATGGCTTGCGATAATGAACTGACAGCCGAAAAATCTTGCTGAATCATAAATGAAATTTGCAAGCTCTGTCTGGAGTTTTATTGACAAGCTGTTTTCAGGCTCATCAAGCAGATAAAGAGCATTTTCGCCTATGCGGTCAACGAAAAATTTCATTGCGGTTTCGCCGTTTGAACACATATCGAGATTTTTGCCAACGTTCTTTTTTACATATTTTGAAAGCGAATTTTTCTTCGCCGCCGCATCGTGGATTTCTTTCCATCGGTCATAATCGTCAAGACCTTTAAACCGTCTTTCTTCGGGGTCAAATATCTTTGATTTCAGCTCAAAATACGTTTCGGAGACTTCTTCTCTGCGGGTGTCAATTCCTTCGTTGATGTTGCGCAAATCAAGAACATAATCGAAAACATCGTCGCTCGAAATATAACGGATTTCCTGCGGTCTTTTGGCAAGCTCCGAACGGCAGTAATTAACGTATTCACCGAAAAAAGGGCTGTTATTGAATTCGGACTGACGGGCGGCGTGCAGCTTTTGCGCAATAACATTCAGCAGGGTTGTTTTGCCCGAGCCGTTGCCGCCGTAAAAAATCGTTACGGGCGAAAAGCCGATGTACTCCAATTCTTTGTCGGGAAAAATCTTGAACGGGTACATAGTATTGAAACAAGTTCTGTTTTCAAATCTTGTAAACTGGATTTCCGTATAGTCAGACGGCAGAGAAAATCTTTCAAGATAAAGCATATTGCTCCTCCTTTTGGGGTTATGCTTTGATTATACGCTCTTTACTGTGTCATAAAACGGACTTGTTTTCGGTATAATACTGTGCCTGTGCATTCCAGAGCTCGGAGTATTTGCCGTTTGCATCTTCGAGGAGTTCTTCGTGAGTGCCTTCCTGAATAACCGAGCCGTTATCGAAAACAACAATTCTGCTGCAGAATCGGCAGGATGAAAGTCTGTGGGAAATGTAGACTGCTGTTTTGCCGCCTGCAATTTCATTGAATCTTGAATAAATTTCGCTCTCGGCGATGGGGTCGAGTGCGGCGGTGGGTTCGTCAAGAATAACAAACGGTGCATCCTTATAGAGTGCTCTCGCAATGGCGATTTTCTGTTCTTCGCCACCCGAAAGATCTATGCCGTCTTTTTCATAGAGCTTATAGATTGACTGTTTCAGCTTCTTCGGAAATTCTTCAACTCTGTCTTTTACACCTGCCATTTCAAGGCATTGCCATACTCTTTCTTCGTCGTATTCATCGGAGCAGGCAACGTTTTCACCAACGGGGAATGCAAGGAGTTTGAAATCCTGAAAGACGATTGCGAAAAGCTTTAAATATTCGGCATAGTCAAACTCACGGATATCAATTCCGTTGAGTGTGATTATGCCTTCGGTGGGGTCATAAAGACGGCAAAGGAGCTTTATCATCGTTGACTTACCGCTGCCGTTCATACCGACAACCGCAAGCCTTTCGCCCGACTTAATCTTCATGCTGAAATTCTTCAGAATCATCGGTTCTGTTTCGGGATAAGCAAATGAGACGTTGTGAAACTCAAAAACAGAGTTTGCAGGGTCAATTCCGTCAACCGTTTTTGTGCCGTTTTCCATATCGGAAACGAGATTCAGATATTCAATTTCCTGCTTTAACTGAGCGTTGTTTGCGTGCAGATAACCTGCGTTGCCCGCAATATCCGTACAAGCGGTTATCAGCTTTGTGATTGCGCCGTAATATTCAACGACCTTGCCTGCACCGAATGCACCTGCAAGCGCTTTGAGTCCGACGAAAATATAGACAAGACCGCCGAGCAGATTTGTTGAAACCGTGCTTACCTGACCGATGGTTGCCCAGACTCTGAAAGTATCCTTTCTCATCTTTGCGGTAGGGTTATAAATCTTTTCGGTAATTTCTTCGTTGATAAGTCCTTTTTCGTTGAAAATTCTGACATCCTTGCCGCTTTCGTTTTCGTTGAGGTATTTCTGATTATAGTATTCAAGAATCGGATTGAATTTCACAACTCTGTTGAAAATGGTGAACTGCTTTTTCTCGCTAAGACTGTGATATTTAACCGAAAGTGCAATCATAATGGCGGAGAAAATAACAAGCGACATACCGAGCAGGGGCGAATCAACAAACGCCATAAATCCCGTAAGCGGTGCAGGCGATTTGCTGAAAACCATACCCGAAATCATAACAATTGCAACGATTATTGAGAAAACGCAGGATATCATTTCTGCCACGCATTCGGCAACCCACGTCAGACCGTTGCCGTTGTTTGCGTTTTCTTCGATTTTACCTCGAAGCTCCTGAACGGATGAGCTTTCCGCCTTTGCATAGTCAAGTTCAAGTGCCTTTCGGGAGAGAAGAGCAGAATGCTTTTCCCAACAGCTGTTGAGCATTATCAAGGCTTTTCGGTTGATTGTTCTTATTATAACATCAATAACGAGTGTTGTGATTGTTGCGATGAGAACGTATTTCAATATCTGCTCAAAGCCTTGCTTTTCTGTGAGTGCGGTGATGACAAGACCCGTGCAATAAATCGTGATATAAGGCGTAACGGCACGGAGAATTTTAACGATGAGATTGAGTGAAAAATAGTTTTTGCCGAGATAGATTTTAACAAGCTTCAAGCCTTGTCTGATTATTTCAAAATCCTCTTTAAAGTCCGTGAAAAACTTCTTCATATAATCGCCTCCTCTCTGTAATATCGGCTCTGTGTTTCAAACATTTCGGCGTATTTGCCGCCGAGTTCAAGCAATTCCTCGTGCGTTCCCATTTCGGCAATTTTCGCATCGTCAAGAAGAATGATTCTGTCGCAGAAACGGGTTGACGAAAGTCTGTGGGATATGTAAATTGCGGTTTTGTCTTTTGTAAGCTCGCTGTATTTGAGATACATATCGTTCTCGGCAATAGGGTCGAGTGCAGCGGTAGGCTCGTCAAGAATGATTATCGGAGCATCTTTATAGAGTGCTCTTGCAAGCAGAAGCCTCTGAAGTTCGCCACCCGAAAACGCAACCGCACCTTCGTGAACTTCACGCACAAGCAGAGTGTTTTCTTTCTGCGGCAGACTTTCAACCTTATCGAGTATTCCTGCAAGTCTCATGCATTCGCGGAGTCTTTTGCGGTCAATTTTGTTTTCCTCGCAGAGTGCGATATTCTTTGCGACTGTTGCAGGCAGCAACGCACAATCCTGAAAGAGCGTCGAGAACAGCTGATAGTATTCGTCACGGTTGAAAAGTCGGCTGTCGATGCCGTTAATGAGAATCTGACCCTCTTTCGGAATAAACAGACCGCAGATGAGTTTAACAAGCGTTGATTTGCCTGCACCGTTAACGCCGACAATCGCAATTCTCTCGCCCTTGTTTATT
>JAZSDF010000028.1:0-3712 GCA_045531035.1 Acutalibacteraceae bacterium
AACCGTGACATGGTATGGAACGATAACAACGGCGTTTTCAAGCTCATCGACCGTGACTGGAAGCTCGACTATCAGTATACACATCCGTTCTATGAGTACCACAAAGAAAACATTCAGGCAAGAGCAGAGCAGGCTGTCAAAGAGCAGGATAACGACTGGACAACCAGCCACCGTTTCTGGTCAGCAGGTCATGACTCATCATGCCCCGACGCAAGAGAAGTTCAGCTTATCAAGGACCTCAACGATGCACTTCCCGATGCAGATGTTTTCCACAGCACCCTCAAGGAAATGGAACAGAGCATCATTGATAACTTCGACCCCAACTCACCTGTGCTTAAGGGTGAAATGCGTGACCCCTATACAAAGGGCAGCGTAAGTATTCTCTGCGGCTGGATTCTTTCAGCAAGAACATATATCAAGCAGGAAAACTTCGATACGGAAAGAAGACTCATCAATTATGCTGAGCCTTTCGCAGTTTTCGCATCTCTTTCAGGCGCACCCTATCCTCAGAATTTCATTGACCTTTCATATAACTACCTTCTTCAGAACCACGGTCACGACAGCATCGGTTCATGCGGCAGAGACGTTGTTTATGAAGATGTTATGTCACGCTACAGACAGTCAAGAGAGCTTTCAAGCTGTATCTTTGAGCGTGCATTTATGGATATCGCAGGCGATATCGACCTCAAATCATTCAGCCGTGACGATGCCGCTGTTGTAGTATTCAACCCCGCACCCTTCAAGAGAAGCGAAACAGTCAGCCTCCGTGTTGAAATTCCTGCAGAATGGAAGGCAGATTCATTCGAACTTCTTGATGAAGAAGGCAATGCAATCAAGTATCAGGTTATTTCCACAAACAAGGCAAACGCTCAGATTATTCAGAATCCCAACGATACCGCAAACGTTCTTCACACAGAGCAGTATCTTATTTCTGCTTATGTTTCGGATATCCCCGCTATGGGTTATAAGACCTATAAACTTCGTCCTCTCTATAATGTAAGAGCAACAACTCCCGTTACTCTTCTCATGACAAATCAGGCTATGGAGAACGAATATCTCAGAGTTACTTTCAACAGCAACGGTACTTATAATGTTGTTGATAAGGAAACCGGCAAGGTTTACGAAAACCTCGGCTATTTCAAGGACGGCGGCGAAATCGGTAATCCCTGGGAACACTTCGTGCCCGAATTCAACGAGATTTTCACAACTCTCAATGAAAAGGCAACAATCACTCTCCTTCGTGACGGTGAATTCGAAACAGCATACAAGATTTCAATGCGCTGGATGCTTCCCGAAAAGCGTTCCGCAGACGAAAAGTCAAGAAGCGAACACAAGCTTCCCGTTGATATTGACAGTGTTGTTACTCTCCGCAAGGGCGCAAGATTCGTTGAAATCGAAACAACAATCAGCAACCGCTGCGGAGACCACTATCTTCAGGTTGGTTTCCCGACCTACATCAAGTCGGAATTCTCATATGCACAGGGTCAGTTCGATGTTCTCAAGCGTCCCATTGCAAAGCCCGATTACTCACTCTATGACGAAATCCCCATGACAGAGCATCCCATGAACTCCTTCGTTGACCTTACCGACGGCGTTAACGGTGCGGCTCTTCTCAACACAGGTCTTAAGGCTTATGAAGCTGCGGATGACGAGTGCAACACTCTTTATCTTTCGCTTATCCGTGCATATCCTCTCCGTATTTGCGTAACTGCAGACATGCAGAATTACAGCGACTGGGATAAGGGTTCACAGTGCATCGGAGTGAACACATTCCGCTATGCCTTTATGCCTCATAAGGGTGACTGGGAAGAAGGCAACGTATGGCAGGAGAGCGAACGCTTCAACCTCTATCTCACAGCAGGTCAGCTTGCTCCCACAGCTCACGGCAAGAATCCTCTCACTCACTCCTTCATTGAGCTTAAGGATGAAAACCTCAACATCAGCGCAATCAAGAAGAGCGAAGACGGCGAAGGCTATGTTATCCGTCTGTTCAACCCCTCGGATAAGACAGTCAAGAACTCCATCCGTCTCAACGGCGGCATCGCACCCATCGAAAAGGTACAGTCACCCGTTGAAAGACAGATTGCCGAATTCGAGCTTCCCGCATACTCGGGCAAGAAGTGGAGCGAGGTTAAGCTCGTAACTCTCGAAGAGCTTGATTCTGCACCTCTTACCATGGATGCCGACGGCTTCGTTGATTTCGAAATCACAGGCAAGAAGATTCTCACAATCAAGTTTGTAGGATAAAATATTTAACCGCAGCGTTTTATGTGACGTTGCGGTTTTTTGTATGGCGGAAGTGTTGAATTGAAGCGGTTTTTGTGATATTATCATTTTATAAAACGTAACGGGAGAAATGAGATGAAAATAGCACTTTTCGGTACAAATCAGGTTCAGTTTTCAAAGGTTTACACACCGGAGGTTATGAAAAAGCTCGGTGAATACGGTGAGCTTTCGGAGAAAATCAACAGAAAAAATCTTGCGAAAAATGCAGATTTCCTTGCAGATTGCGAAATTGCATTTTCAACCTGGGGCATGCCGAAATTTACAAAGGAAGAAATCGCAAAATATATGCCGAAATTAAAAGCTGTTTTCTATGCTGCGGGCACAGTGCAGTATTTTGCACGCCCGTTTCTTGAAAGCGGTATTAAGGTTTTCAGTGCTTTTGCGGCAAATGCCGTACCCGTTGCGGAATATACCTTTGCGCAGATAACTCTTGCGGCAAAAGGGTATTTTCAGTCTGCAAAAACCTACCGTATTTTTCATGCGCGTTCGGTTGCATTTGCAAACTCGGCAACAGGTAATTTCGGATGCAAGGTAGGTCTTGTCGGTTTGGGTGCAATCGGAAGGATGGTTGCGGAAAGACTGAAAACACTTGATGTTGAGGTTTATGCGTGCGACCCGTTTGTGCCCGAAGAAACAGCAAAAAAGCTTGGGGTTACCCTTGTCGATATGGAAACTCTTTTCAGCGAATGTGATATAATAAGCAACCATCTTGCCAATAAACCCGAGCTTGAAAATATATTTAACCGAAAGCTTTTCAAAAAAATGAAGAAAAATTCGACCTTTATCAACACGGGCAGGGGAGCGCAGGTTGCTGAATATTCTCTTGCACTTTCGCTTTTGCTTCATCCGTCAAGAACTTTTGTTGCAGATGTAATCAAAAATGAAGTTTTTCCGTATGTTTCTCCGCTTTTCTGGTGCCCGAACGCAATCCTGACTCCTCACATTGCAGGAAGCACAGGAAAAGAACCGCAGAGAATGGCTTACTATATGATGGAAGAAATGGAAAGATACAATTCGGGTGAAGCTGTAAAATATGAGGTTACGCTTGACTCTCTTGAAAGAATGGCATAAGCGGAAGCTGCAAGAGAAGTTGGCGTTCAATCACCTCTTGAAGAAACTATACAACATATAGCGAACTCTGTGAAAATATAATCAATATAATGCGCCATGAAGCAGCTTTCGATGTATATATAGCAAATAAAACCACTGCATTTCAATTTAAACTGCTCCAAATTGTGCGGACAGTACAAAAAGTCCCCTAAGGCAGAAATATTTAATTAAGCGATAAACTGACTTCGTTTTTCAAGCGGGGTCAGTTTTGTTTTAAGTTGAATTCGTTGATTGTTGTAGAAATAGATATATTGATCTATTAGTAAACGAGCTTCGTTAAATGTTTTAAGTTTTACTCTGTTAATACATTCTGTTT
>JAZSDF010000066.1:0-24470 GCA_045531035.1 Acutalibacteraceae bacterium
ATAAAAAAACTCGGTTCGGATAAAATCAACGGCTTAAGTGAGCCAGAGGCAAAAAAACGTCTTCAAAAAAACGGTGAAAACAAGCTTGAAGAAAAGAAAAAAACTTCTCTTTTAAAAAGATTTATCGAGCAGTTCAAGGATTTCTGCGTTATAATTCTGTTTATTGCCTGCATCATATCCTTTGCAACAGGTATTATTGAAGGCAGAGGTGATTTTGTTGAGCCGATTGTAATTCTGGCGATTGTCATTCTCAATGCGGTAATCGGGGTTTATCAGGAAAGCCGTGCAGAGAAAGCGATTGATGCACTCAAAAAAATGTTGTCACCCACAGCAACGGTAAAACGCTCGGGGAAAATCAAAAAAATCCCCACTTCACAGCTTGTGACAGGGGATATCGTTCTTATTGAAAGCGGAGACATGGTGCCTGCGGATGCAAGGCTGATTTCCTCAAATGCATTGAAAGTTCAGGAAAGTGCTCTGACAGGTGAATCCGAGGCTTGCGGGAAAGACGCAGATGCGGTGTGCATGGAAAACTGTCCGCTTGCGGAAATGAAAAACACACTTTTTGCATCAACAAATGTTATTTCGGGAAACGGCGTTGCGGTTGTAACTCAAACGGGAATGAAAACACAGGTCGGGAAAATTGCGGATATGCTTCAAAGCGAGGAATCTCCGCAGACTCCGCTGCAAAAAAGACTTGAAAAAATCGGCAGAGCATTGGGTATGGGTGCGCTTGCAATCTGCGGATTAGTGTTCATTCTCGGCATAACAAGGAAAAGCGGTATACTGCCTTCATTTATGCTTTCTGTCAGCCTTGCCGTGGCGGCAATTCCCGAGGGACTGCCCGCTATTGTGACGATAGTTCTTTCAATGGGTGTTCAGCGCATGGCGAAAAGCAATGCGATAATAAGACATTTGCCGGCGGTGGAAACGCTCGGTGCGGCAACGGTGATTTGCTCGGACAAAACCGGCACTCTCACGCAGAATAAGATGACGGTTGTGAGGGTTGAAAACGCTTCGGGCGAGGTGAGTCTTAAAAGCGAACAGGCAAAGGATGTACTGTTTCTCGGTTCTATTTGCAACAATGCCCATGCGGAGAAAAGAGGAAAAATGACCGTTTTTGACGGTGACCCGACGGAAACGGCAATTCTTTCGGCGGCATACAGTTGCGGGACTAATGTGTATTCTTTGACGGAAAAATATCCGAGAGTGCATGAAAATCCGTTTTCGGGTGAAAGAAAAATGATGTCAACGGTCAACATGATAGGCGGAGAAGAAAAACTGACGGTAAAAGGTGCCCCCGATATTGTTCTCGGAAGATGTAATTATGTTGACATAAACGGCAGAATATCTCCCATGACAGCGGCTCGCAAAAAGAAAATAGCGGAGCAGAATAACTCAATGGCGCAGGATGCTTTGCGTGTGATTGCGGTTGCGTACCGAAAGGCGGGAGGAGATTATTCTGAAGAAAATCTGATTTTTGCGGGGCTTATCGGAATGACCGACCCTCCGAGACCCGAGGCGGCAAGGGCGGTTGAAACCTGCAAAAGGGCAGGCATAACCCCCGTCATGATTACGGGCGACCATGCAGTAACGGCTTGTGCTATTGCAAAAAAGCTCGGAATATATAACGGAGAGGGTGCCGTTACTGGTGCGGAAATTGAAAAAATGAGCGATGAAGAGCTTGCGAAGGCAACGGAAAAATGCCGTGTTTTTGCAAGAGTAACTCCTCAGCATAAGGTGAGAATCGTCAAGTCATTCCGTTCAAGAGGCGAAATTGCGGCGATGACAGGCGACGGTGTCAACGATGCACCCGCACTTAAAGCGGCGGATATCGGATGTGCAATGGGCAAAAACGGCACGGAGGTTGCAAAAAATGCCGCCGATATGATACTGACCGACGATAATTTTGCAACGATTGTGAAAGCTGTCGAGCAGGGCAGAGGAATATATGACAACATAAAAAAAGCCGTGCATTTTCTGCTCGGCACAAATATCGGTGAAATTGTTGCGGTTTTCACGGCATCGCTTCTCGGATTTTCACAGCCGCTTATTCCGATTCAGCTTCTGTGGATAAATCTTGTCACGGATTCCTTGCCGGCAATGGCACTCGGCACGGAAAAAACGGAAAAAAACATTATGGAAAGAAAGCCGATATCCCCCGAAAAGGGTTTCTTTTCCGACGGACTCTGGCTTGATATCATGCTTGAGGGATTGCTTATCGGAATACTGACTCTGCTTGCATTTTCAATCGGAAGTCTGATTTACGGGGGAGTAGAGCTTGGCAGGACAATGGCATTTGCAACCTTGAGTTTTTGCGAAATTGCCCATGCGGTGAATATGAGGTCAACCGAGCCTCTCTATAAAGCAGGATTATTCGCAAACAAAATGATGAATCTTGCAGTCTTTGTTTGTGCGGGAGTTCAGGCGGCTGTTATGCTCATTCCGTCGCTTGCGGAAATCTTCGGCACCGTGGCCATGACGGGAACACAATGGATTATTGTTGCGGCACTTTCTCTCGTAACGCTTGTTATCGGGGAATTGGGAAAGACATTCAGCCTATAAAAAGAAGTATCGCCGGATGTGTGCAGCATCCGGCGGTACTTGGGGAAAGAGAAAATAAAAATGAAAAAAGAAGTTGTTAAAATAAATAGTTTCTTAACAATCTGTATAATATTGCATAATTGATTTAAATGTGTTGTAGAAATGTTAACAAATTGTAAACAAACGACAAGTTTAGCTGGATTTGTTCATTTTTCAGCTCTTTTTAGATATTCTGTTCTAAAAAAGCTTTAAATCCTTTATATGCCATATAGACATCGAGCTTTGAAACAACTTCGAAGGGTGCATGCATGGAAAGAACGGGAACGCCCACGTCAACAACCTCAACGCCGAGGTTTGCAACATATTTTGCAACAGTTCCGCCGCCGCCCTCGTCAACCTTGCCGAGTTCACCCGTCTGCCATGAAACGGAAGCGTTATCAAAGATTGTGCGGACCTTTGACATGAACTCTGCATTTGCATCATTTGTGCTGCTCTTTCCCCTTGAGCCTGTGTATTTTGTTACGACGATACCCTTATTGAGGCAAGCCGCATTGAGTTTATCGTGAACGGAAGGATAGGTCGGGTCAAAGCCTGCGTTAACGTCTGCGGAAAGACATTCGGAGGCTCTGAGCACATCTCTGCCTTCAAGTCCCTGAGTTCTTGCAATATCGGCAATAAAATGCTTGAGAAATGCCGAATGAAGACCCGTGTTGCCGTCTGAACCCGTTTCTTCCTTGTCGGTAATAACGGTAACGCTTGTAAATTCGGGCATAACGGTGTCAATCTCCGCCATGACAGAGGGATATGCGCAAACTCTGTCGTCATGGCCGTAGGAACCAACCATGCTGCGGTCAAAACCGATATCCGATGCCTTGTATGCGGGAACAGCTTCAAGCTCTGCAGAAAGGAAATCTGCTTCAACAATTCCGTATTTTTCATTGAGAAGCTTCATGATGTTGAGCTTTACCATCTCGCTGCCCTTGTCTTTGCCGAAAGGACGGCTTCCGATGAGAATATTGAGATTTTCGCCCTCGATTGCTTCGCCGAGAGGTCTGTTTGCCATTTTTTTGTCGAGGTGGGGGAGAAGGTCGGTAACAACAAACTGCGGGTCGCCTTCATCTTCACCGATGCAGACCGTCACACATGAACCGTCGCGGCGATAGATAACACCGTGGAGTGCAAGGGGTGTTGCGGTCCACTGATATTTCTTGATACCGCCGTAATAGTGTGTTTTGAAAAGAGCAAGCTCGGCATCCTCATAAAGGGGATTGGGTTTGAGATCGAGGCGGGGTGAATCGATATGTGAAGCAACGATTTTTGCGCCGTTCTCAAGTCCTTTTTTACCGAACGTGCAAAGGATAAGTGCCTTTGAACGGATGTCTGCATAAACCTTGTCGCCCGCATTGTAAGCAGCCTTGGGGTCAAAGGGCTTGTAGCCGTTTTTCTCCGCAAGCTCCTTTACGAAAACAACTGCTTCACGTTCTGTTTTGCAGCTGTTAAGAAAATCCTTGTAGCCCTCGCAGAAGTCATCGGCAACGGCGATTTCGTCATCATCGCAGGTGTATGAAGCGTGCTGTGCCGAATAGAAAAGTTCTTCTTTAAGCAATTCTGCCTGAGTTTTTTCGCACATAACAATGTTCCTTTCCGTATTAAAAAATATTTATCTGTTCTTCTAATTTATCTTTACCGTCATTATTAATAATAATATCCGATTTTTCGATATAATATTCAGTCTGAGGCTGAGCGCTCATGCGAAGAAGCGCATCTTCTCTCGTAATTCCGTCACGCCTCATAATTCTTTCAAGACGGATATCTTCGGAGGCAACAACACTCACTGTTTTATCGCAGATGCAGGCAAGAGGACTGTCGAAGAGAAGAGCCGCATCAATAACCGCCGCCTTTGCACCGTTTTCATATGCATTATGTATCTGCTCGATTGCAAGACGGGTTATTTCGGGATGAGTTATTGCACTCAGAGCTTCCGTGCCTTCTTTGGTTGCAAAAGCTCTTCTGGCAAGCTCACGGCGGTCAAGCGCACCGTTCACAATGATATCTTCGCCGAATTTTTTGCAGAGCGATGAAATAACATCGGGATTTCGGACGGCTTCTCTTGCGAGAATATCCGTGTCAACTATTGCACAGCCCTTATCTTTGAGCATTGCCGCAACTGTTGTTTTGCCCGAGCCCGTCTGACCTGTAAGACCGATGACGGGAATATTTATGTTGAGGTCGATGATTCTGAATCCCGCCGAGCGAAGAAGTCTGTTATAGACCGCAAGACCTACACCGTCTGATATCGGACAGCGAACAAAAGCTCTTTCGCATCCCATGGCATCAACCTCACGGAGTGCATCAAAAAGACTGTGTGCCTGAGAAAGACCGTCGTTCTTTCTTCCGTATTCAATATATTTTTCGAAGTACTTTCCTTCACCCTCGAAGCATACGGCGCAGACCGTGTCTTTTTGTGCGAGAAGGAATTTTTTATAGTTTTCAAAGCTTCCCCTGATAATCGTAACCTGAGCCGAGGGGGCGTAATGCTTGTATTTCATGCCGGGTGACTGAGCCTGCTCACCGTCTTTGAGTTTTTCGAAAACGGCGGAGGATATACTGATTTCACCGAGCACTTCGGTTAGTTGTTCGGGAGTAATTCCGCCGGGACGGAGAAGAGTGGGCGGGTCGGTAACGAGAGTGACAACCGTTGACTCAACGCCGACATCGCTTTCGCCGCCGTCAACAACGGCATCAATTTTTCCGTCGAGGTCCTCGATAACATGAGCCGCCTTTGTGGGACTTGGTTTACCCGAAGCATTTGCGCTCGGTGCGGCAAGAGGTACACCCGATTCCCTGATTATTGCCCTTGCACATTCATGCGACGGCATACGGAGTGCAACCGTGTCGAGATTTGGGCTGACCTCGTTGGGAATAAGCGAGGATTTTTTGAGTATTATTGTTAACGGACCGGGCCAGTATTTTTCGGCGAGCTTATAAAGTCTGGGGTCAACTGACTCAACGAGAGGGTCGATTTCTTCAAGGGAAGAAATGTGAACAATCAGCGGATTATCATTGGGTCTGCCCTTCGCCTCAAAGATTTTTCTGACCGCTTCGCCGTCGAGGGCATTTGCCGCAAGACCGTATACCGTTTCGGTGGGTATGGCAACAAGACCGCCGTTACGGAGAATCTCCGCCGCAGTCGGTATTGTGTTTTTATCGTTTGAATTGAGATGAAGTGTTTTCATGGTAAGTCCTTATTCGTTTTTCAGCTTTTCCGCTGTATCGGCGGTAACGAGAGCGTCAATAATCTCGTCAAGGTCGCCGTTGAGGATTGCCTCTATTCTGTAAAGCGTAAGATTTATTCTGTGGTCGCTGACTCTTCCCTGGGGATAGTTGTAGGTTCGGATTCTTTCGCTTCTGTCACCCGTGCCGACCTGAGCACGTCTTTCGCCCGCAATGGCGTCGTGCTGTTTTGCCTGTTCGGCTTCAAGAATTTTTGAACGAAGAATTTTCATCGCTCTGTCTTTGTTCTTATGCTGGCTTCTTTCGTCCTGACATTCGACAACCGTTCCCGTGGGGATATGAGTGATTCTGATTGCGCTTTCGGTTTTGTTTACATGCTGACCGCCCGCACCGCCTGAACGGTAGGTGTCAATCTGCAAATCAGCGGGATTGATGTCAACATCAACCTCTTCCGCCTCGGGAAGAACAGCAACGGTTACTGTCGAAGTATGAATTCTGCCCTGGCTTTCGGTTTCGGGAACACGCTGAACTCTGTGAACACCGCTTTCAAACTTGAAGCGTGAGTATGCACCTTCGCCCTCTATCATGAAGCTGACTTCCTTAAAACCGCCGAGTTCGGTGGGATTGGAATTCAGAATCTCGGTTTTCCAGCCCTTTGTTTCGGCATACATTGAGTACATTCTGTAAAGCACGCCCGCAAAAAGCGAAGCCTCTTCACCGCCTGCACCGCCTCTGATTTCAACGATAACGTTTTTATCGTCGTTGGGGTCACGGGGCAGAAGAAGAACCTTGAGTTCTTCCTGAAAAACCTCGATATTTCTGCACGATTCCTCATATTCTTCCCACACCATGTCACGGAAATCCTTTTCCATTCCGCCCGTGTCGAGCATTTCCTTTGCTTCGTCACGGGTAGCCTGTGCGGATTTGAGCTGACGGTATTTTTCAACAATCGGGGTTAAAACCTTGAGCTCCTGCATAAGCTTTTTATATTGAACCATGTCGGACACAACGTCGCTTTCGCAGAGTTTAGCGTTGATATCCTCAAAGCGTTCTTCAACTTTTATCAATTTATCGAGCATAAAGCCTCCGAATTATTCCTCGCGGATTATTTTTTTTATGTTTTTTTCAACCTTTACCCTTTCGAGCATAACCTCTCTGCCGCAGCCGAGACATCTTATGCGGAAATCCGCGCCGATTCTTAAAACGGCAAATTTGTCTGCACCGCAGGGATGCTTTTTTTTCATGAGAAGGGTATCGCCGACTCTTACATCCATAAATATCTCCTCTCAATCTGTTAATAATAGGTAATAATATATTATATCATAATTATAAAAGAATGTATATGGAATGTTGTGCTTTTCGGTATTATTTTTTAAATAAGGGCATATTTATAAGATATGAATTATATTTGCTGTATAGGAACGGTGGTCAATAATGAAGCATTTTAAACCCGAGGGTCAGACAATATCAACAGAAGAAAACAAAAGATATCTCTCCGGTGCATTTGCCCTGCGCGATGCATTTTATTCCGACGCGTTGCTCGAGGGCAGAGTTACCCGATGCGACAGCGAGCATAATTTATATGTTGACCTCGGATGTATGAGGGGGATTATCCCCAGAAACGAGGGAGCGGTCGGCATCGAAGAAGGTACGGTGAGGGATATTGCCCTTATTTCGAGAGTAAACAAACCAGTAATGTTTTCAATAACGGGCTTCCGCACGGATTCATGCGGGGAAACCGTTGCAATTCTTTCAAGAAGAAAGGTTCAGCGTGAATGTATCAACAGCTATGTTGCGTCGCTCAGACCGGGAGACGTGATACCTGCGACCGTTTCGCATATCGAAGGCTTCGGAGTTTTCTGCGATATCGGTGCGGGATTGAGTGCACTTATGCCAATTGACAGTATTTCTGTTTCGAGAATACCTCATCCGAGTGCAAGATTTACAACGGGACAGAATATTTTTGCTGTTGTCAAAAGCATTGACGAAAACGGCAGAATCACCCTCAGCCACAGAGAATTGCTCGGTACATGGGAGGAAAACGCCGCACTTTTCAACGTCGGCGAAACCGTTCCGGGAATAGTCCGTTCCGTTGAAAAATACGGAATTTTTGTTGAGCTTGCACCCAATCTTGCGGGTCTTGCGGAGTTTTCCGAGGGGATAACAGCAGGCTGCCATGCGGGAGTTTATGTTAAAAGCATTATTCCGTCGAAGATGAAAATCAAGCTGATTATCGTTGATTCGTTCGATGCGGATTATCCCGTTGCGCCGCCGAAATATTTCATCAAAGAAGGTCATATAGATTCGTGGTGTTATTCACCCGAGGGAAGTGACAAGATTATTGAAACGGTGTTTTAACGTAAAGCAGAAATTATCCTTCCGCCGCCGATAACCGTATCTCCGTTATAGAAAACCGCACTCTGACCCGGAGTTACCGAACGCTGAGGTTCATCAAAAACAACACTTACCGTACCGTCACCGTTCGGAGTGACGGCAGCAGTTTCGGGTCTTGCACGGAAACGGATTTTGACCGTGGCTCTGATTGGCTCGTTCAGGCTGTCAAATGCAATAAAATTCAGTCTGTCGGCAACAAGACCTCTGCTGTACTGTGTGCCGTTTTCGCCGATGGTAACGGTGTTGCTTTCGGCGGAGATGCCCGTGACAAACATCGGTTTTCCAAAGGCACCGAGCCCCTTGCGCTGACCGACTGTGTAGTTGATAATTCCGTTATGAGTGCCGAGAACATTGCCGTTTATATCAACAAAATCACCCTTCGGAGACGTTATTCCGAGCGAGGCGAGATATGAAATGTAGTCGTCATTGGGAACAAAGCAGATTTCCTGACTGTCACCCTTTTCAGCAACGGGAAGTCCTGCTTTCGATGCGATTTCCCTTATCTCATTTTTTTCAAGTCCTTCAAGAGGGAAAACCGTGTGCAAAAGCTGGTGCTGATTAAGTCTGTATAAAAAATAGCTCTGGTCTTTGGGACTCTGCGATTTTTTCAGAAGAAATCTGCCGTCGGATTCTTCGATTTTGGCATAGTGACCCGTGGCAATTCCGTCGCATCCGATTTCAAGTGCATAGTCAAGCATCGTGCCGAATTTAACCGTGCTGTTACATTCTATACAAGGGTTGGGAGTGCGTGCGGAAAGATATTCCGAAACAAACGGGTCAATGACATTTTTTTTGAAATATTCACGGCGGTCAAGCACACGAAGCTCAATTCCGAGGCGGTCTGCGATTTTCTGAGCATCGGAGATATCGGCGTCGGCGAGTGACTCGGGTTTCAGGCGCAGAATAATGCCCGTAACGTCATATCCTTTTTCAAGAAGAAGATATGCCGCCACAGCGCTGTCAACTCCTCCGCTGAGTCCGATTGCAATTTTTTTCATCGTGTCCGCCTCCGTGAATATGCATTTTTCTTTATAAAAATTATAGCTTAAATCAATTATATTTTCATAATATATTATAGTGTAAAACCGCAGAAAATCAAGAAACATCCGCCTTAAAAATCAAAAAATGCTTGCACATCTTTTTTAAATAGTATATAATTATAGTATATATTGAGATAATTATGCATTTTTTGAGAGAGGTAAAATTTATGTCAGCGGATTTGCATTGCCACACAAAGCTTTCCGACAGTTCAATGGGTATTGACGACCTTATTGTTCTTGCGCAGAAGCGAGGAATATCAACAATTGCAATAACAGACCGTGACTGCCAGGCAGGTACGGTCAGAGGCAAAATAATCGGAGAACGCAGGGGAATTACCGTTATCCCCGGAGTGGAAATCTCTGCCACAGACTCCGAAACCGGAAAAAATGTTGAAATTCTTTGCTATCTCAGTGACAGCCCCGACAGACTTGAGGGTCTTTGCCACAGAAATACTTTGACAAGAAAAAAAGCAAGTCAGCTGATGACTCTTAAAATTGCAAGAAAATATCCCATAACACCCGAGCTTGTTCTTAAGTGTGCAACGGGTGCAACCGCCGTTTTTGAGCAGCATATCATGCACGCTCTTCTTGAGTGCGGTCTTACCGATAAGGTTTACGGCGACCTCTGGTATGAGCTTTTCTCTCCCGAAAGCCCCGACAATGTTCTTGTTAAAGCAAATTACCCCGATCCGAAAGAGGTTATCGAGGCAATTCATGAGGCGGGCGGTATAGCCGTGCTTGCCCATCCCGACGGCACAGAGCTTTTTGAAAAGCTTATTCCTGCAGGTATTGACGGCGTTGAAGTGTGGAATCCCGAAATTGACGAAGCTCTCGAAAAGAAGCTTTCATCCCTTGCAAAAGCAAACGGACTTCTAACCGTGGGCGGCACGGAATTCAGAGGCATGTATTCAAAGAAGCCCATCAGCATTGGTGAATATTCAACTCCCGATGCGCAGGTTAAGGCTCTTATGAGCTATAAGACTAAGATGAAAAAGAAAAAATCAGCAACGGAGAACAAATAAAAATGAAAGCAAACGACGAAGATATTAAAATCTTTCACCCTAAAAAAACAGACGGTGCGGGCGCAGACCTTGCGGAGCTTGCCATGCTTATGGATAAATTCAGAAGCAACGGCAACATGGAAAAAGCGGCTGCCCTCGGAAAGAAGCTTGCGGCTCTCAAGCCTGAAATGCTTTGCCCGAAGGATGCGGGAAAGTTAACAACCAACGAAGTCCGTCAGCTTCGTGCGCTGATAGTATTTTCGGTTCAGATTGCCCTGCAGAAATATATGCAGCATCCCATGTTAACCTCTCAGGTTGTCAATGCGATGTATGCCGAAATAAGCGAAACCGCCCCCGGATTTTTCGCAAACATTTCCGACGGTTCATCCTTCACTTTCTATTTCCTTTCGGTCAGAAAGAACAGAAATGTTGAAGAAAACATCGGAAAGAATTACGCTATGCTCTGTGACCGCGATAATGACGAATATCTTGAATCCCTAGGCGAAAGAGTTTTTGCGCTGACTGATTTCAAGGTATGCGATATGATTGAAGAAGCAGAATTTGTTGAATAAAAATGATGCCTCATGTTTGTGAGTGAGGCATCATTTTTTATTTATCATTTGTTAAGTTTCCGTCACCCCAAACGGGAATGGATTCACCGAGATATGTCGGCTCGGGCTGAAGAATTGTGTAAACCAAATCCTTGTTTCTTGCAAGGATTTCACGGATATCCCTGAAAATCTGACCGCCGTAATCCCTCAAATCACTCGTCACGCCGTAAGCATCGAGTCCGAGCTTGCGTGCAACGAAAATTGCACGGTAAAGGTGGTATTCCTGAGTGACGATGAGCACCTTTTTCGCCTTGAATATATCTCTTGCACGGTACATGCTTTCGTAGGTTGAGAAGCCTGCATGATCCATGAAAACATCCTCGGAGGAAAGTCCTCTGTCGGTTGCGAATTTCTTCATGACGTTAACTTCGTCATATTCTTCTCTGCCGTGGTCACCGCTCATAAGCAGCTTTTTGCTCGCACCGTTTTTGCAAAGCTCAATGCCCACAAGAAGTCTGTCCTCGAGCATATGGCTTGGTCTGTTGCCCCACACACCGCAGCCGAGAACAAGCACACAGTCGTATCCCTCGCCTGCATTGTCCATGTCGAGAATGTACTTTTCGGATGATTTCACAACATAAAAATTAATTCCGAGAACTGCCGCAGAGCATACAAGACCTATGCAGATGACAGCGATTATTATTTTTTTTAGTATTTTCATTTTATTCTCCCCTTAATTCACATAAAACAATATCGGGTCGGTTGCCGATTCTGAACGGGAAAACGCTGTTGCCAAGACCTCTTGAAACAATCATGGTCAAGCCGTCTTTTTTGAATTCGCCCGCATCGTATTCGGGGAAAAATCCTTGGTTGGGGGTCAAAATTCCGCCGACAAACGGCAATCTGATTTGCCCGCCGTGGGCATGTCCCGTAAAAGCGAGGTCGAAGCCGCAGTCAGCATAGATATCAATCAGTTCAGGTCGGTGGGAAAGCAGAATACTGAAACTTTCGCACCTGCTTTTTGCAAGCTCTTTGAGCTTCTGAGTGAATACTATTTCTCTTTCGCTCAACATACCCGAGCCGAAAAAGGTTGTATCATCAATTCCCGTAAGAGTTATTGCTTCACCGTCTTTTTCAATCGCAACATTTTTTCCGTCGAGCACCACAACGCCGTTTTTCTCAAGAATTTCACGCAAATCTGAATATTCGGAAACTCTTGATTCATGGTTGCCCGTTACATAGTAAATCGGCGCGACGGGCTTGAGCTCGGATATGAGTTTTTCCGCAACGGAAACATCGGTTCTGCGGCTGTCGATAAGGTCACCCGTTATGACGATGATATCAGGTGAAAGTTCTTTGACCCTTTCAGAAAGTCTGCCGCCGAAATCCTTGTTGTGTATGTCGGACAGCTGAATGATTCTGAACCCTTCAAAGCTTTCGGGAATTTTGGGGTTTTTAATTGTAAAATTGCTTATGGTCAGGCTGTTGTTGCCCCACCAAAAATATCCCGCACCTGCTATGGCAGCAACGCAGGCACAAATTATTATTTTCTTTATCATATTTTCTCCTGAATGATAAAAGACGCAGAACAGCATAACCGTTCTACGTCTTTTATCGGATGGCTCTGACATTGTTGCTCACAAATGCAGATATATGACTGTTACATCATACATCAGCAGTATAAACCAAAAAACGTAAAAGGTCAACAGTTTTTTGCAAAAATTCCTCTTTTTGTTTATTTTTGTCAAGCCGCAATTGTTGTTTCGGTTGCAGAAGCAGTTGTTACGGGTGCTTCAACAAGGAATGACGAGCTTACCCAGCCCGAGAATGAATTATATTTTGCATATGACCAACCCGAAACCGATTTTGTAACATTGAGAATCGTTCCGTTGGGGATTTTTGCAACCACATCGGAATTCGAATCAGCCTCGGCTCTCATATTGAGAACGCTTCCCGAGGTTTTGACCATGTAACTACCCTGTGCAAGAGCAGGCTCATTATTTGCGGGGGATGTTGATGTTGTTGTGTCGGGAACGAAAAGCTCTTTGTCAACGGTGATTATACCCCATTTTCCGCCGCTGAGTGCGATGTATTTTCCGTCCTCGCCCTGAAGAATTATGTCAAAGGTGAAATCAACAACCGTTTCGCCGTCGGTGTTAATGATTCCGAATTTTTCGCCCTTGCATACAGGGGCAAGACCGTTTCTGAAGCCGAAAGAGATATCCTCGCCCATCGTGTCTGCCGCAGAGCACGAATCAAATTCAAAAGGAATGGCAGTAACGCCGAGATTGTTGATATATCCCCATTTTCCGTTCTGCTTTACAGCCGCCATGTCCTCGGAGAAATCACGGGCGTTATCGTAAACTGCCGCAATTTCAAGGCGGAGAGTTCTTCCGACATATCCGTATTTTGCGTCCTCGGAAAAAGAGGTTGCCACGGGATAGAAGCCGGGATCAAGCGAAACCTCTTTCGTTTTGACCTCGCCCGCATAGCCTTTTTCGTCGGTCCAAGCAAGATGTTTTCCGACCTCGCTCCAGCAGGGAATCATCTCGGGCTTCTGCAAGCCGTGATACTGACGCGTGGTAACGGTTTTTGTTTCGGCATCGGCAAGAAGCAGATATTCGGAACGGGGAGAGTCAACTATGTAGCGGTAATTTCTCCAGGAATCGCTGCAAACAGAGATTTTGTTATGTTCCGCTTTTTCGGTGATTTCACCGCCGAGGGTCATGATTCCGACCTTGCCCGTTGCGGCATCGGTGAAAACAGCCATTGTTTCGTTGAGGCATGAAACAGACGAAATATTGACAAAGTCTTCGGTTTCAAAGGTGTAGCCCTCGGGCTTCGGAGTATCATTGTTTTTATTTATAAGAGTTTTTGTAATGAGGAATATTCCCGCAATCAGCACGGCGCATACCGCAACGCAGAAAACCGCAACAAAATTTTTGGAAATTCTTCTTCTCTTTTTGAATTTTATGTTCTTCATTCTGCACCCCCAAAATTTTCCATGAGCATAGTATATCACATAAAAAGCAATAAGACAATTACAAAAGTATGACAATAGAGTTAAAATTTATATCATCTTAAGAAAATCTTAAGGATTTATATACTTTTTTCTTAAGAATTTAACTGATATAATGAAACCACAATAAGAAAGTAAGAAACGGAGGGCATGAACATGGCAGTATTCGCATTAATAGTGGCAACGCTTACAATAACAACAGGAGTTCTTCTCATAAAAGATGAGACCCCCGTTGTAACAGAATAACATTTCCTTTCAAATATAAAGGGGACAAGAGATGCCGAGTGTTTGTAAAAACACTCGGCAGTTTTATTCGCCTTACGGTGAGTTGTATTGCTTCGCAGTTATATTGTGCTTTGCATAGTGTTGAGTGATGAGCGGATTCCGGTCGGATAAAACTTTCACAGCAGTGAAAATATCACTCTGCCGCAAGGCAGAATATAACTTAAACAACCGGAAAACACACAAAAATCCCCGAGGTTTATCCTCGGGGAAAATGTTTATTATTCGTCTTCTGCGTTAGCCTTTGCTTCTTCGATAACCTTCTGAGCAACGTTTTCTGGAGCTGCTTCATAGTGGTCAAATTCGAATGAGAAATAGCCTCTGCCGATTGTTACGGAACGGAGAACAGTTGCGAAATCGCCCATTTCAGCCATGGGAACTTCAGCTATAAGTTCCTGAAGCTTGGGGTCATCCTCGCAGGGTCCCATACCGAGAACGCGGCCTCTTCTCTTTGTGACATCGCCCATGATATCGCCGAGATTGTCGCCGGGCATATAAGCCTTGAGTGAGCCGTAGGGTTCAAGGAGCTTGGGATTTGCCTGAGGCATACCGTTCTTATAAGCAATCTTTGCAGCCATCTTGAATGCCATTTCGTTGGAGTCAACGGGATGTGATGAACCGTCATAAAGAGTTGCTCTCAGACCAACAACGGGATAGCCTGCAAGAGGTCCCTTGAGGATAGCTTCGCGAAGACCCTTTTCAACTGCGGGGAAGAAGTTCTTGGGAACGGAGCCGCCGACAACTCTTTCTGCAAATTCAAATTCTTCGGAATCGATATGTTCAAATTCAACCCAGACGTCACCGAACTGGCCGCTACCGCCTGATTGCTTCTTATGTCTGCCCTGAACGGCAACCTTCTTGCTGATTGTTTCTCTGTAAGCAACCTTGGGAACTTCGAGGTCAACTTCAACGCCGAACTTTGTCTTGAGCTTTGTAACAACGGAGTCAAGATGCTGTTCGCCGAGACCGGAGATAATCTGTTCCTTGGTTTCTGTGTTTGTGTAGTACTTGATGGTAAGGTCTTCTTCTGCGAGTCTGTTGAGACCTGCGGCAACCTTATCTTCTTCGCCCTTCTTCTTAGCCTTTACAGCCATGGGAAGGCAGGGTGCGGGGAAGGAAACGCCCTTAAGCTTGATATCCGACTTGGGAGCGCACATTGTGTCGCCTGTCTTAAAGCCGGAAAGCTTTGTTACGATACCGATATCGCCTGCAAGGATAGCTGAAGCTTCTTCCTGCTTGCCGCCCTTGGGGAATACGATTTTACCCATTCTTTCGGTTTCGCCTGTGCGTTCGTTATATGCGGGAGTATCGGGAGTGATTTTACCCGAAACAACCTTGAAATATGACATCTTACCAACGAAGGGGTCAGCAACGGTCTTGAAGCAGATAGCTGCAAGAGGACCGTTTTCGTCGCAGGTAAGGTCGCCTTCGGAAGCAACGGAAGCTGCGTCGGGAGCTGACTGAACGATGCTGTTGTTGATAAGGTCAACAGCTTCAAGCTGATAACCGGAGCAAGCATAAACGGGGCAGATATCGCCTGCAAGAATACCTGTCTTAAGACCTCTGTCGATTTCTTCGTCGGTGAGGGGTTCGCCGTCAAAGAATTTCATCATGAGTTCTTCGTCAGCACTTGCAACTGCTTCGATGAATGCTTCCTTCATTCTTTCGGTTCTTTCGTCGCCCTCGGGCATAGGAGCATCCGAACGCTTGCCGTCTTTGTATGAGAAAGCTTCGTTTCTTGAGAAGTCAACATAGGAAATAACCTTGTCGCCTTCAACATAAGGAACAACAACGGGGCAAATCTTGTTGCCGTATTCTTCCTGAAGAGAATCGAATGTCTTGTAGAAATGAGCATTTTCAGCGTCGCACTTTGTGATTGCGAACATCTTGTTGATGCCTCTTTCTGTTGCAGCCTTGTAAGCCTTTTCAGCGCCGACGTCAAGTGTGCTGCCCGAAGCAAGAACGATGAGAACGGCACCTGCCGCACGCATACCTTCACTCATGCCGCCTGCGAAATCGAAAAGACCCGGAGTGTCGATAATGTTAATCTTTGTATTTTTCCATTCAAATGATGCAACTGCCGAAGCAATTGAACACTTACGTCTTTTTTCTTCTGCGTCAAAGTCCATAACGGTGTTGCCGTCGGGAACTCTGCCGAGTCTGTCTGTTGCGTTGGAAATGTAGAGCATTGCCTCTGCAAGGGTGGTTTTGCCTCGTCCGCCGTGACCGGCAAGAACGATGTTTCTGATGTCTTTTGCGCTGTAAGCTTTCAAAGAAATTCCTCCTTAGGTATATAAGTCCGCAAATTTCCGCAGCGGACCGAAAAATAAATTTTCTTTTTAAAAATAAACACCGTATTAAATAGGATTATATCACAAAAGTTTTGCCATTTCAATGTTTTTTTTAGTAAATTTTACGAAAAAACGATTTTAAAAAATGTGATTGTTATTATATACAAATTTTATTATGTATTTTTGTGACAATGCATAAAAAAAGACCCCGAAGGATCTTTTAAAAGTTCATATCCGTTTATTTTTGCGGAAAAGGACGGTATTTTGCTGTAAATTCGGAAACGGTGATTTTGATAATGCTCACAAAAGCCACCATTTTGTCCTCAAATTCAAAGTTCCTGCCGGTCTGTGTTTTCATCAGAAGTGACAAAGCTTTTTTCTTTTCCTCAACATTTTCGTCGATGATTTCGGCAAGACCCTTGCCCATAACGGAAGAATAAGCAATTCCGTATCGGCAGGCAATATCGCCCTCAAACGGCACAAGGTCACATTCCGCCTCAAAGAAAACCTTGGGGTTTGCTCTGATAACATCGAGCTTTCTGCCTCTTCTTGCGCCGTGAAGATAGATGATGAGCTTATCGTTTTCAAAGGTGTATCCGTAATTCATCGGCACAACATACGGCTCGTCACCGTCAACCATTCCGATATGGGCGATTTTTGATTTATCAAGAATTTCAATGATTTTGTTGATGTCTGTTACTTCACGCTCTCTGCGTGTCATTCCGTTGCTCATGTTGTTGCTCCTTTATCGTGTTTTTCAAAATTGCGACGGTTTCAACTGTTGTATCTTTGTCCCAACAGATATGCGTCACATGTTCATCCCCGTTATAAAAGACCAAGAATTTAAAAATTAAAGCTTTTGCATTTTTTATAATGCGAAGGCAAATTTTTTGTAGAATATAGTTGACCTAAATTTTCAACAAAGGAAGAAGGCTCTTTAGGAAATTTATATTTGTTAAGCCACTCAATAAAATCAGATTGGTCAAACGCAAAGACTCCATATTCTTTAATGTAATATTTTTGCCCGGCGGTAGTTGTTTCAATCCATTTCACAAAATCGAGACAATACCTTTTCAAGTTAATTGAAACCTCATCAGGAACAGAATAAACCACACGGTCTCCATCTGCACTTAAAATAACATTTTTCATAACTAAACCTTTATCTTATGTCGCTTTTTATTCTTTTTATAGTTTTTGTGTTCAATAATGTTTACTTGGTGTCGACTTTTCGTTGGGACAACTGAACAACCGTTTCGAACGTACTTTTTTCAGTCAAACGCAGCTCCCTGACATATCCACTGTTGAAATATATCGGGAATCTGAATGTAATGCTTTTGAGGAACTGTCCGTTTTCCTGCACGTCTTCAAAAATCTCGATTTTCTCAATCAGCACGTTCATAAATTCTTTCTTTTCCGTTTCGCTGAATTGGGAGTAATATTTTTCAAAGAAAATCAAGTAATTGTAAACCGTTTCACCGTTGATTATTTGCTGCTGTATATTTTCAAGCCTTGTTTCTGTTTCGGATATCTGATATTCCAAAGCCTCGATATCTTCATAAAATGAATCAAGCCTGATGTTCATATCATCTTGTTTCTTTTTGTAATACGGATTATCGGGGTTCAGGTTGTCAATCTGCGCTATAAGCGTACTCTTATTCGATTCTTTTCGGCGAAGCAACGTTCTCAGATTCTTAATCTCGTTTTCAAGATTAGCGATATCAAGATTCTCTCCGATTTCTGATTTCATTGCTTTTTCAAAATCGGGATTGGTGACAAGGGAGCAAATCACTTTTTCCACTGCAGCATTGACATCCTCTTGCACCCAATTCTTCTTGTAGTCGCATTTCCGGCCGTCAGAAAGAAAACGAAAATGCTTGCAATGGTAATAAAAGCGTTCGTATTTATCTTTGCTGTGCTTTCTTGAAAAATTGGCTGTCAGTCCGGCGCCGCATACGGGGCATTTAATCAAGCCTGATAGAATATGTGCATGGTCCAGAGCGTGTGTCTTTTCATTTCTGTGCCCTGTACGCTCTCTTTTGGCTCGTGCAACATTCCATTCTTCCTCTGTTATTATAGCCTCGTGTATGCCTTTTTGCAAGATATAGTCATCACTTTTAACAATATGGGTTTCATTAACCGTTCCTTTGATTTTTTCGGTCTTTCTCCTTCCGAAAGCAATCATTCCGTAATACACGGGATTATCAAGAACACCCTTGACAAAATGTGTTGTAAAACCTTCAATCTTATTGTTCTGACGGAGTTTTTTCTTGTATCCCTGATTATTGAGCCAGTTTGCAACACCGTTGATACCCATATTCGTTGTTATAAACTGTTTGAAAATAAGGCGTATTATTTCGGCTTCATCTTCAACAACATAAAGTTCACCTTTAATAAGTTCATAGCCGTACGGAGCAAATCCGCCGTTCCATTTGCCTTCACGGGCTTTCTGAAGCCTGCCCTCCATTGTCTGAACACGGATGTTTTCTCTTTCGATTTCTGCAACAGCGGAAAGCACGGAAATCATAAGCTTTCCGCTGTCTTTTGAACTGTCAATTGAATCGTCAACGCAAATCAGATTAACGCCGTAGGTCTGCATAAACTGAAGCGATGTGAGTACATCTGCAGCGTTTCTTCCGAAACGGGAGAGCTTAAACACAAGAACAAAATCAACATCGTCTTTGCCGCTTTCAATATCGTCAAGCATCTGTTTGAATTGAGGACGGCCTGTCATATTTTTGCCCGACTTTCCCGCATCACAATATTCGCCGACAATTTTAAAACCATTGCCGTCGGCATAACGAATTATTCTGTCCTTCTGAGCATCAAGGCTGAAGCCTTCAACCTGAATAGCTGTTGATACACGGGTATAGATATAACATTTTGTTTGTTTCATGCAGAACCTCCATATCGAAATCGGTAATCACAGGTCAAACCAGTTGGAATATAACGTAAAATTATTTGGGTGTCAAGGCCTGATTATCAGGCGTCTTGTCATCTTTTTGAATTTTATCACCGTATTTTTGCAGCTTTTCAAGCATGAAATTTATAAATACGGTGAAATCAGCCTTTTCTTCGGGGCTGAAATGTTCGGGAATAAACATTAACTATCCTCATAGGGTTATTTTTTTGAGGATTCTCTATCTGAACTCATAGTGAGTTGTTTTCATTTTCATCCTGAGAAAGCGAGCTTTCGTTTATATATACAAAACGGGTGGAATCAAACCGTTCCCGTATCCTCAGGGTTTTTGATTTTAACGTTCAATGTCATAGTTAAAATCGTTTCTGCTTTTTGGTTTGATATTTCTTTCTTCTTTTTCTTCTTCAGCATCAATCTCTTTTGAAATTCTTTTGTACAGTTTTTGAAAATCGGGAATAATTTTTTCAAGTTTTCTGAATACGTTATGAAATTTCTTGATCCACTTTTTATATTCTTCAACAGATTCCTTTGCCTCAGCCAACTCCTTTTTGAGAGAATGGTTTTCGCCTAAAAGTTCTCTGTTTGCTTCCTTGTATTTAACAAGCTTGTCCAACTGATGCATCGCTTCTTTCTGAGAAGCTCTGTAAAATTCCACTGTGTCTTTGCTGATTATCAGGCGATACCAGATATTAGCCGGAACTTTAAAGTAATGCTTAGGTTCTGACGATGTGGGTTTATGTTCTTCAACACCCGAAAACTCTTCGTCATCAACAGACAAGCTGTCAATCTTATCCATAACGTCTTTTTTGTTTTCATAAGCAGCAGAAACGATTTCATAGTCTTTGACAATTGTTTCTGCTTTTTCTTTTGCTTGTGCAACGATTCTTTCAGCCTCTTTTTCAGCCTTTTCCAAATCTTCTTTTGCTTTCCCTCTTTTGAAATCAGCAAGGGATTTGTTTCCCTCTCTGGTTGCTCCGTTCAGAATATCAACGTGATGACCGAGAATTTCAGAAACGTATTCTTCCATTTCGCCGTGTGCTTTCTGAAGATGGTTTCTTGTGATAACTTCTTTTGCGCAAAGTTTTTCTCGTGTATCTGTTTTCACAACAGGAATAAAGCAAAAGTGCATATGCGGAGAGGTTTCATCGAGGTGAACATAAGCAGAAACAACGTTTTCTTTTCCGTAATCGTTTTTCCATTTATCAAAACAAGCTTTAAAAAATTCTCTATGTTCTTCTTCAGGTAATGTCTGGGGAGCTGTTACAATCCAGTTAACAAGAGTAACGCTCGCATTGCCGTGGACATAAATTTCTTTCATGCGTTCTTTATGAAAAACGAGCGGAGGTTCGGGTTGAATTTCGGCAGCTAAATTATAGTTCAGATAAGAACGCGTCGGATCAATGTTTTGGTTTGCTCTGATACAGCTTCGTCCGGAATCACTTCTTCCGCAATGATCCAGAATTTGCGCAACTGCCGTTTTGGGGATTTTCTTGCAATTCATACAATCACCTGCCAAGTTTCCGTATACGGTTTGTCGCCCCGCGAAATTTGGTGTAGCCCGTTAGACCATTTTTTTCAAAAATGAACGGGCTCCTTATGCCGGAGGGGCAGCGGGAGCCTGCGGGCTCCCTGAAGCCGACTGTTATGTAAATTCAGATTTAACCGTCGGCAATGAAAATCTCGTTTTATTCGCCTGAGTAAGAATTGCGAAAAAACTTGATTTTTGCAAAAACACAGCCTGACCTCCCCTGCGTTTTTGCCGAACACTTTTGCTGAAAAAACTAATTTCTGAAAAGTGTTCTTTAATAAAGTATGACCGATTATGTTTGTGAAAATGGGTTTTACGAATTGTTGTGTGTTTATATAGAAAAAACCGAGAAGCAAAAATTCTGCTTCTCGGTTTGTGCGTTTATTCAAATGATGTTATTATGATTTATTCTCCGCATAATACTGTGCCTGTGCGTTCCAGAGTTCACTGTATTTGCCGTCGGGGTTTTCGAGGAGATTTTCGTGTGAGCCGTCCTGAATCAACTGACCGTTATCGAACACGAGGATTCTGTCGCAGAAACGGCAGGATGACAGACGGTGAGAGATATAAACCGCTGTTTTATCCTTGACCATATCGTTGAAGCGTGAATAGATTTCGTGTTCAGCAATGGGGTCGAGGGATGCGGTGGGTTCATCGAGGATAACGAATGCAGCGTCTTTATAGAGTGCTCTTGCGATTGCGAGCTTCTGTGCTTCGCCGCCTGAGATTTCAACTCCATCTTCTTCAAAATCCTTGTAAACGGGAGTTTTGAGTCCTTTCGGCATAGCTTTTACCCGTTCAAGCATACCTGCTTTTTCAAGTGATGACCACACTTTTTCTTCGTCATAATCAACTTCTGCCGAAACATTTTCGCCAACGGAAAACGAGAACAGTCTAAAATCCTGAAAGACAACCGAGAACAAATCCAGATAGTCCTCATAATCGTATTTCTGAATATCTATGCCATTGAGGGTGATGTATCCTTCTGTCGGATCGTAAAGACGGCAAAGCAGTTTTATCATTGTTGTTTTACCGCTTCCGTTCATGCCGACAACCGCAATTCTGTCACCGACTCTGAATTTAAGATTGAGATTTCTGATTGCATAGTTTTCGGTGTTCGGATACTTAAAGCTGACATTATGGAACTCAATGTCATACTTGTTATCCATTCGCTTTTCGGTGGGAATAGTGCCGTAGTGCATTTCAGTCGGAGTATCGAGATATTCAAAGAATGTTTCGAGATAGTCGTTGTTCGTTCGTAAAGCGGTAATTGCTCCTGAAATGCTTTCTGCCGCATCAACAATTCTTGCAATACAGAACTGATACTTGATGAAACCGCCGAGACCGAAAGCTCCGATATATGTTTTGAGGGCAACAAAAAGATATGTTGCAGCGGTTGTGAGAACATAGAATAAATTGTATCTGTTGTTCTTTTTTCTGAAAAGAGAATGAAGCTCTTTGCAGCCGTTTATCCAATCGCCGTAAATTTTATCGGATGAATTACGGATAAGCTTTTTCTGATTGAAAATATGAATATCCTTGCAAGCCTTGCTGTCATCGATATAATCGTCAAGATAGTAGTGCAAAAGCCTTTCAATCATTGAATTGCTTTTGATTTTTATGTTTCCAAGACGGTTATATTTTGAATTGACCTTGTATTCGCCGAGAGCGCACAGAGCGACAAACATAAAAAACGCTACAGTTAAACCGGGTGAATCGATGAATTTTTCAAATCCGGATAAAGTCTTTTCGGGATGCCTGAAAAACAGCTCCATTGAAATTGCAGAACACATCACAATCTGATTAATACCGATGAAAAACGAGCTTAATTCCATCATAAGTATTCCGAGACCGCCCGAACTGCGGCTGTCGGTTATCAGCTGACGTTTGGCTCTCATAAGAGGGTCTTCCATGTTGGGGTAATCCATTGAAAAACTTTTGCTGTTGAGCAAAACTTCTTCCCATTTGCTTGAAATAAGATTAAACGTGCGTATTTTGCGCCACGAGTTATCCTGAAAAATGTGAAGAATTATTTCTGCAGCATACATCAGAAGCAGAAAAAGTATCTTTTTGATGTCTCTGTTGCCCGTGAGTTCATCAACAATTGAAGCGGTGAGGTAATTTGTGATAACAAAAATCGCTGTGCTGAAAAAGGAGTAAAGATAGGTGTGCAGAAGAAAATGCGGAGTGTTTGTTTCTATAAGTTTCAGAGCTCTCTTTATCATCCGCAAATCTTCTCTGATAGTTCGCTTATATTTCTTCATTTTCTTCCGCCTCCTTTTCGTAATACTTGCTTTGGATTCTGAACATCTCGGCGTATTTGCCCGAGAGTGCCATCAGCTCTTCGTGCGTGCCTTCTTCGGCGATCGAAGCGTTGTCAAGCAGCACAATTCTGTCACAAAAACGGGTGGATGAAAGTCGGTGGGAAATATAGATTGAAGTTTTGTTCTTTGAAATTTCGCTGTATTTAAGATAGATTTCGTTTTCTGCAATAGGGTCAAGTGCCGCTGTGGGTTCGTCAAGAATAAGTGTCGGTGCATCCTTGTAAATTGACCTTGCAAGCAGAAGTCTTTGAATTTCGCCGCCTGACAATTCAACGGCATTTTCGTTGACATTCTTGACAAGTAGAGTGTTTTCTTTTTCGGGCAGCTTTTGTATTTTTTTATACAATCCTGACTGACGGATGCAGAAATTGAATTTTTCGATGTCACTTTCTTCGGCAGGCAGCATTGAAACATTTTCAAGAATTGAGCAAGGCATAATTCTTGCTTCCTGAAATACTGCGGAAACCGATTTATAGTATTCATCTCTGTTAATCTCTGAAATATCAGTTCCGTTGACTTTGATTGAGCCAGAAGTCGGTCTGTAAAGTCCGCTGAGCAGTTTTACAAGAGTTGTTTTACCTGCTCCGTTTACACCGACGAGTGCAAGCTTTTCACCCGCATTTATTGTCAGGTTTATGTTATCGAGGATGACTTTATCTGTTTCGGGATAAGTGAATGAAAGATTCTCGATTTCAATTTTATACGGCTTTTCGGCAGGCAAAGTTCTGCCGTTTTTGTTTTCCATCGAGTTGTTGATATCAAGGAATTCACGCAAATCGTTAATAAGCATATTAGACGGAATAATTTCGGAAAGCACTTCGCCGATATATTCAACCCAATGGGTGAAATCCGTGACGGAAACAGCATAGAGAACAAGTGCGGTTTTTGACATTTCACCATTCAGAGCTTCATAGGCAATGTAAGCAAAAATGCCAATTTCAATGCCAACATTCAGAAGCAGTCTGAGTGTGTCGGAAAGAAAATAGTAGAAATACATTTTATTGGTCCAGAATTTGCGCTCGCCGATGAAATACTCACTCATCTGCTGAAGATATTCTCTTAAATGAAAAAGTCGGATATCTTTCGCGATTGCGAAATCACGGGATGTTTTGGTGATATAATTCAGTTTTCTGTCAACCGCAGCCATAGGGTCTTTTGTTTTGTTAATTAGCCAGCTTTCAACAGCGGTTGAAACCATAGCGATAAGCTGCGCACCCGTCAGAATAAGAATAAGCCACGGATTCAGAGATGCCGTAATCGTACCGAAGGTGAATATACCGATTATGTTCGTAAACATTGCGGAAAAATTGTTAACGAAGCCGTAAACGCCTTCATATCCGAGTGA
>JAZSDF010000136.1:0-13647 GCA_045531035.1 Acutalibacteraceae bacterium
GCTGATACAGTAGTTGCAGGCGAAGACAGCATCACAGTTGACGGCAAAGAAATCAAAATCTATGCTAAGGCTAACGCTGCAGAACTTCCCTGGGGCGAAATCGGTGTTGACGTTGTTCTTGAGTGCACAGGTTTCTACACCTCAAAGGCTAAGAGCCAGGCTCACATCGATGCAGGCGCAAAGAAAGTTGTTATTTCTGCTCCCGCAGGCAACGACCTTCCCACAATCGTTTACAGCGTAAACGAAAACACACTCACAGCTGAAGATACAATCATTTCCGCTGCTTCCTGCACAACAAACTGCCTTGCTCCCATGGCTAAGGCTCTCAACGATTATGCTCCCATCCAGAGCGGTATCATGACAACTGTTCACGCTTACACAGGCGACCAGATGGTTCTTGACGGTCCTCACAGAAAGGGCGACTTCAGAAGAGCAAGAGCTGCTGCTGCTAACACCGTTCCCAACTCAACAGGCGCTGCAAAGGCTATCGGCCTTGTTATCCCCGAACTCAACGGCAAGCTCATCGGTTCCGCACAGAGAGTTCCCGTTCCCACAGGTTCAACAACAATCCTTGTTGCAGTTGTTAAGGGTGCTGACGTTACTAAGGAAGGCATCAACGCTGCTATGAAGGCTGCTTCCTCAGCTTCCTTCGGTTACACAGAAGAAGAACTCGTTTCCAGCGATATCATCGGTATCACATACGGTTCACTCTTCGATGCAACTCAGACAATGGTTACAAAGCTTGCTGACGATATGTATCAGGTTCAGGTTGTTTCATGGTATGACAATGAAAACAGCTACACAAGCCAGATGGTTCGTACAATCAAGTACTTCGCAGAGCTTGCATAATTTAAGCTAAACAATTTTTAAGGGTCGGCTAACTACCGACCCTTTTTACATAACAGGTGATATTATGGGTCTTAAACGTCTTGACAAGTTAATAGCTCTCAACTGCAACGTGTCCCGAAAAGACGCACGCAAGCTCATAAAGGATGCCGCCGTTTCGGTGAATTCCCGTGTCTGTCTGCGTGCCGAGGAACTTGTTGACCCCGAGGTTGACGATATAGATGTAAAGGGATATAACTTTACAGCCAAAGAACATATCTATATCATTCTCAACAAGCCGCAGGGGGTTATCAGTGCAACCACCGACCCCGCAAAAAAGACGGTTATCGACATCATTCCGCCCGAATTAAAAAGACGCAGTCTTTTTCCTGCCGGCAGGCTTGACAGAGATACCGTGGGGCTTTTGATTATAACGGATGACGGCGCTTTTGCCCACAGAATAATGAGCCCTGCGCACCATGTTTTCAAGACCTACGAAGCAACACTTTCCTTCCCGATTGATGAAAATGACATCAAAAAATTAGAGGACGGAATTACCCTCGGCGACGGCACGGAATGTCTGCCTGCAAAGGTCAAAGCCTTTACAACGGCCGACGGATTGCCTGCTGCCGAAATCAAAATCAGGGAGGGCAAATATCATCAGGTCAAGCGTATGTTTCATGCACTCGGCAACAACGTTGAACATCTGAGAAGAATTCAGATTGGTTCGTTGAAACTTGACACCTCTCTGGCCGAGGGCGAGTGCCGTGAAATGACGGAAGAAGAACTTGAACTTGTTTTCCTTGATGAAAACTGAATAAAAAATAAACACATTATTAGTCTGTCTCATGCATAGTTTTGTAATAAACTGCCTTGAGAGGAGTAATAATGTGTTTGTTGTTTTAAACACGGTTTTGCCCGAAAAGAACCGCCTCAAACGAATAAATCAAATCAAAAAAATCAAAAAATCACCCGTTCACACTTACAAAACAGACAACGCTCTGCCGTTCTGTATGCTTGACGTTCTCAAAGACAAAAACGGAATTAACTGGTCTTTGACGGCAAAAAAATGCGGAAGATATGCCTCACGGATTATCGCTCCTCGCTCTCTTTCACTTCCCGATAACTCAGGACTCAAAAGGTTTATACCCATATCCATGAATTCCGTTCTGATTTTTAACACCGCTCTTAAAGTTATATCCGAAGCTGATTTACCTGCCGACAAAATCCGCATAACCGTAACAGACAGAAACGCCGTTGTTCCTTCAAGGATATGTGAACTTCTGCCGTTTGCATCGGAAATAAGAATCATCACATCCCGTCCCGAAAACTATGCCTCTGCTGCAACGGAAGCCTACACCAATCACGGCGCATCACTTGTAATCCGCAACAAATACGAACCCGTTAAAGTGCCTGAAATTGTTATCTGCTGTGACGGTGCGGTGATGTCTTCAATGAACGAAGCAGCACTTTTTACTTTCAAAAGAAATTTCGGAGGTAAGGTCCGTTTTTGTGCAAGCGGCATTGAACTTTCGGAATACCACGAAAGCGTACTCCCTCCCGATATTGAGAAAGTCGACTTTGCAGGTGCGTTGACAGAGCTTTGCGGAAGCAACGAATACAGACTGTCACCGTTTTCGGAAATTGAAATAAGCTGCAAAAAATGCGAAAATCCCATTGCAGAGAAGTGCCTTGAATGTTATGTTTGTAACCAAACTGTAACCACATGAAAACTTGACATATTAATATATATAATATATAATATAAAGGATTTTAAATAACAATCAAATCAAAGGAGATAAATCGAAATGGAAAAAAAGACAGTCTTTACCCGTGAAGATTATAACAAACTGAGCGAAGAACTCAACAGACTCAAAACCGAGGGAAGAGACGATATCGCCGAAAAAATCAAGGAAGCTCGTTCGCACGGCGACCTTTCCGAAAATGCAGAATACGATGAGGCGATGAACGAACAGGCAAAGCTTGAAGCTGAAATCGCAAAGCTCGAAGCTGACCTTCGCAACGCAAAAATTCTTGACGAAACAGAACTTACAACAGAATTTGTCCGCATCGGTTCAAAGGTCAAGCTTTACGACATGGATTTTGAAGAAGAAGTTGAATACAAAATTCTCGGTAAGAGCGACCTTGACAACGGCGTTATTTCCGATCTTTCACCCGTCGGCTCTGCAGTTATGGGCAAGAAGGTTGGCGACATTGCCGAGGTTATGACTCCTTCTGGCAAGGTTATCAAAATGGAAATTCTTGAAATCTCCAAATAATAAATCGGAATATTCAGCGATAGGACACGGAAGAAAATCTCCCCCTGTCGCTTTTTGGCATTAAATACGAAAGGAATAACAAACAATGGCTGAAGAAAAGATTGTTAATGCTGTTCCCGAAGAAGAACAGGAACAGATTCAGGACACCAACGAACTCAGACAGATAAGGGTTGAAAAGCTTGAAGCTCTCCAGGCAGCAGGCAACGACCCGTTTCAGATTACACTTGCAGAGCAGACTATCCACAACGCAGAGATAGTTGAACGCTTTGAGGAACTCGAAAACACAGACGTATCAATCTGCGGCAGAATGATGAGCCGCCGTGATATGGGTAAGGCAAACTTCATCGACGTCAGAGACCTCAGCGGCAGGATGCAGGTTTATGTTAAGATTGACGAAATCGGCGAGGAAAACTTCGCAGACTTCAAGAAGTGGGACATCGGCGATATCGTAGAGGTTAAGGGTTTTGTTTTCAGAACAAGAAGAGGCGAAGTTTCCGTTCATGCAAAAGCAATCCGTCTTCTTTCAAAGTCACTCCTTCCCCTTCCCGAAAAGTTCCACGGTCTTACCAACACAGACACACGCTACAGAAGACGTTATCTTGACCTCATCATGAATCCCGATGTAAAGGATACTTTTGTAAAGCGTTCGCTTATTCTCCGTGAAATCAGAAATTATCTTGATTCGCAGGGCTTCCTTGAGGTTGAAACACCCGTTCTCGTTTCAAATGCGGGCGGTGCTGCTGCAAGACCCTTCGAAACCCACCACAACGCTCTCAACGAAGATTTCAAGCTCCGCATTTCTCTTGAGCTTTATCTTAAGAGACTTATTGTCGGCGGCATGGAAAGAGTTTATGAAATCGGCAGAGTTTTCAGAAACGAAGGTGTTGACACACGTCATAACCCCGAATTTACCCTCATGGAACTCTATCAGGCATACACAGACTACAACGGCATGATGGAGCTCACCGAAAATCTTTACCGTCATGTTGCTCAGGCTGTTCTCGGCACAACAAAGATTTCCTACAACGGCGTTGAAATGGATCTCGGCAAGCCTTTTGAGAAGATTACAATGGTTGATGCAGTCAAGAAGTATGCAGGTGTTGACTGGAACGAAATCGAAACTCTCGAGGACGCAAGAGCAATCGCCGACAAGCATCATATCGAATACGAAAAGAGACACGGCAAGGGCGATATCCTTGCACTCTTCTTTGAAGAATATGCTGAAGAACATCTCATTCAGCCCACATTTGTTATCGACCATCCCATCGAGATTTCTCCCCTTACAAAGAAAAAGCCCGAAGACCCCAACTTTGTTGAGCGTTTCGAGTTCTTCATGAACGGCTGGGAAATGGCAAACGCTTATTCCGAGCTCAACGACCCCATCGACCAGAGAGAGCGTTTCAAGGCTCAGGAAGCACAGCTTGCTCAGGGAGACGAAGAAGCTAACACAACAGACGAAGACTTCATGATGGCTCTTGAATACGGTATGCCCCCCACAGGCGGCATCGGCTTCGGTATCGACAGAATGTGCATGCTCCTTACCGATTCACAGGCTATCAGAGATGTGCTTCTCTTCCCCACAATGAAGTCAATCGACTGATATGAAAATATCAGTTGCACTTGCCGCATATAAAGGCGAGCAATATATATCCGAGCAGATAGACTCCATCCTCTCTCAGCTCGGCGAAAATGATGAATTGATAGTTTCGGACGATTATCCCGAGGGCAAAACCCGTGATATTGTCCTCGATTATCAGTCGGAAGACAAAAGAGTGCATTATATTGAAGGCGAAGGCAAGGGTGTTGTCAAAAATTTTGAAAATGCCCTCAAAGCCTGCACAGGCGATATTATCTTCCTGTGCGACCAGGATGATGTGTGGATGCCCGACAAGGTTGAATGTGTTATGAATGAAATCTCAAACGGCGCAGACCTTGTTCTCCACGATGCATCCGTCACAGATTCAAAACTCAATATAACCGAACCGTCATACTTTGCAGTCCACGGCTCAAACGCCTCTTTCTCGGGCAACATGGCAAGGAATTCATTTGTCGGTTGCTGCATGGCGTTCACAAAGCAGGTCTTGCTTGAATCTCTGCCTTTCCCCGAGGCACTTCCAATGCACGACTGGTGGATTGCGCTCGTTGCAATGAAGAAAAAGAGGAATGTTGTTCTTCTTTCAAAGCCGCTTATAAAGTGGCGCAGACATTCCGCAACCGTAACGGGTAAGAAAACATCTCTTTTTCAGAAAATAAAATGGCGTGTTGATATACTTTTGTCTTTGGCAAGGATAAAATAATTTCCAATATGTGCCTTGGAAAGGAATAATATAAAATGAGTATAACCGTCACCGGATGCATCGTGACCTACAACAATATGTCAACCATTGACAACGCGGTAGGCTCACTTCTCAGATGCACCGAGTGTTCCTTCCGTCTTTATGTTGTTGACAACGGTTCAACCGACGGAACAATCGAACATATAGAAAAGAACTATCCCGAGGTTACTCTTATCAGAAGCGGCGGAAACATCGGTTTCGGCAAGGGCCATAACCTCATAATGGACAGGCTCGATTCCGATTATCATGTGATAATCAATCCCGACATCATCGTTAAGGACGATGTTATCGGAAAGCTTGTGAATTTCCTTGAAGAAAACAAGGATATCGGCATGGCTTCGCCCGAAATCCGTTTCCCCGACGGAAGGCTCCAGATTCTCGGCAAGAGAACGCCCTGCCTTAAATATCTTGTTGCAAGCAGACTCAGAGGAAGCGGTGAACCGAGCGATATTCTCCGTGAATACGCAATGCTCGACTGCGACCTTTCAAAACCGCTTGATATTGAAAATGCAACAGGCTGCTTTATGTTCATCAGAACAGCGCTCTTCAAAGAAATCGGCGGCTTTGACAAACGCTATTTCATGTATTTTGAGGACAGCGACCTTACCCGTGAGGTTAATCTCCGCTGCAGAACGGTTTATTATCCGGAAGCCACGGTTTACCACGAATGGGGGCGCGAGTCCAAAAAGAATTTCAAGCTCAAGCTTGTTCAGATTAACTCCATGCTCAATTTCTTTGCAAAATGGGGTTTAAAATAACAGCAGAAACGGGAAGATATTATGAAATATTTAAAGAATTTCTATAAATACAGATATCTGCTTTATGAAATAGTCCGCAAAAACATAAAGCTGCAGTACAGAAACTCTGTTCTCGGAATTTTCTGGACATTCCTGCAGCCTCTTATGACAACAATCATTCTTGTTGTTGTTTTCAGCGGAGTATTCGGAGGAAAGCGTGCGGGAGTTGTGAATTATCCGATTTATCTTCTCTGCGGACGTCTTATCTTTGAATTTTTCACCCAGTCAACCAAAAGAGCAATGCGTTCAATCAGAAACAGTGCATCGGTTATCAAGAAAGTTTATGTTCCGAAGTATATCTATCCCCTCTCAAACATAATTGCAAACTTCGTGACCTTCCTTATTTCTCTGACGGTGCTTGTTTGCTTCATGGTTTACTTCTATTTCTTCTCAAACGAGCCCCCTCACATCACGCCCTACATTCTGCTTTCACCCGTTCCCATACTTGTGCTTCTTCTTGTAAGCGTAGGTGTCGGTCTTATTCTTTCCACTCTTGATGTTTTCTTCAAGGATATCGACTATCTTTACGAAGTGTTCTGTACCCTTCTTTTCTACCTCACCCCGATTTTCTATCAGGTTGAGCAGCTTAACATCAAGAGCGAAATCTTCAAAATGGCGCTCATGGCAAATCCGCTTTACTCGATAACCCAGATGTTCCGAAGCTGTGTGCTTTACGGCGAGATGTTCAATATCAACCATCTTCTCTATTCGCTCGCTTTCGGAATAGTTACCGTTGTTATCGGACTTATCGCTTTCTATAAAAAGCAGGATAAATTCATTCTTCACATTTGATGAAAGGAAAAGCTTATGAGTAAACCGGCAATTGTTGTTGAAAACATGAGTATGATGTTCAACCTCAACAAAGAAAAGGTTGATAACATCAAAGAATATTTTATAAAGCTTATCACGAGAAAACTTCATTTCACCGAATTCTGGGCGCTTCAGGATATCAGCTTCACGGTTGAAAAAGGTGAAAGAGTAGGCGTTCTCGGCTTTAACGGTGCAGGCAAATCCACTCTTCTCAAGGTTATTGCAGGTGTTCTTAAACCCACTAAAGGAAGCGTTAAGGTTAACGGCGTCATTGCTCCGATGCTCGAACTCGGCGCAGGCTTTGACCTCAACTACTCGGGCAAGGAAAACATTTTCCTCTACGGCGCAACCATGGGTTATTCACGAAAATTCATCGAAGAAAAATATGACGAAATTGTGGCATTTTCCGAGCTTCAGGATTTTATTGAGGTTCCCGTCAAAAACTATTCTTCGGGAATGAGAGCAAGGCTCGGTTTTGCAATTGCAACGGCAGTTGAACCCGAAGTGCTCATTCTTGACGAGGTTTTGTCCGTCGGTGATGCCAAATTCAGACAGAAAAGCGAAGCAAAGGTACGCTCGATGTTTGATAAGGGAACAACGGTTCTGTTTGTTTCCCACAGCACCCAGCAGGTGCTCAATATATGCAACAAGGCTATTATTCTTGACCACGGAAAACTGATTGCGCAGGGTGATGCAAAAGAAATCTGCGCTCTTTATGACAGCATGGTTAAGGGCGGTAAATAGAAAGGATGAAAAATATGGTATTTGCAGCAGTTTTTGCAGGCGGTATAGGAAGCCGCATGGGAAATTCCGAAACACCCAAGCAGTATCTTGAGCTCGGAACAAAGCCCGTTATTGTTCACACCATAGAAAAATTCTTCATTAACGATAAAATCGACGAAATACTTGTGCTTTGCCCCAAGGCATGGATTGCTCATACTCAGGACTTGATTAAGAAGCATCTTCCCGAAGGCAAAAAGGTTACCGTTATCGCAGGCGGTGCTTCAAGAAACGGTACACTTGAAAACGCAATTGATTATATAGAAAACAACTACGAAACCGACGAGAACACGGTTATCGTTACCCATGATGCGGTAAGGCCCTTCCTTACACACAGAATCATCGAAGAAAATGTTGCCGCCGCCCTTGAATACGGCGCATGCGATACCGTTATTCCCGCTACCGACACTATCGTTGAAAGTGCCGATGGAAAAATCATTTCTTCAATTCCTGACAGAAGCAAAATGTATCAGGGTCAGACTCCGCAGTCCTTCCGTCTTAAGGAGCTTGCAAGAGTTCTTTCAAGCCTCACCGAGGACGAAAAGGCAATTCTCACCGATGCATGTAAAATATTCTCAATCAAAAACAAGGATGTTTTCATGGTTGAGGGCGAAGTATTCAACATCAAAATCACCTATCCGTATGACCTCAAGGTTGCTCATACGCTTTTGAAAGGCAAGGATTCAGATGATTAATTCAGTTTACAGGCTCATTGCACCGGGCATGATTGACATTGCCTGCACACAGCCCGATATCAAAAACAGCGTTCTTCTGCGTCCTCTTTATCTCTCGGTATGCAAGGCGGACCAGCGTTACTATCTCGGCAACAGAAGCCGTGAAGCACTCAAGGCAAAGCTTCCCATGGCGCTCATTCACGAATGTGTTGCTAAGGTTGTTTTTGACCCCACGGGCAACTTCAAGACGGGCGAAATCGTTGTTCCCGTTCCCAACACTCCCACAGAGGATGACGATGTTATTGCCGAAAACTACAGACCTTCAAGCCGTTTCTGTTCAAGCGGATATGACGGATTCCTGAGGGACTATATAGACATTGCGCCCGACAGACTTGTCAGAGTTCCCGAGGGCACAGACCTTCGCATCGCCTCTTTCGCCGAGCTTATCAGCGTTTCCGTTCATGCGATTTCACGCTTTGAGAAGTTTTCTCACAGCCGTAAGGATTCGGTCGGTATATGGGGCGACGGAAATGTAGGCTTTATAACCGCTCTCATTCTCAGGGCTCTTTATCCCGATATGAAAATTTATGTTTTCGGTACGGTTTACGATAAGCTTGCATATTTTTCGTTCGCAGACGGCGCTTATCATGTTGACCATGTTCCCGAAGGACTTAAGATTGACCACGCATTTGAATGTGTCGGCGGTGAGGGTTCGAGATTTGCCATTGCGCAGATAATCGACCTTATCAATCCCGAAGGTTCAATTGGTCTTATGGGCGTAAGCGAAAGATTTGTTGATATCAACACGAGAATGGTGCTTGAAAAAGGTCTCAACCTCTTTGGTTCAAGCCGAAGCGGTGTTGAGGATTTTCAGCGCACAATGGACCTTCTTGCCGAAAATCCCAAGATTGCCGCTTATCTTGAAAATCTTATCGGCGGTGTTGTTGAAGTCAGAACAATCGCTGATATTCATTCGGCATTTGCTCAGGATATAAGCCGTCACTTCGGTAAAACAGTTATCAAATGGGAAAAATAAACATGAAATTATCGGTTATTATCCCCGCATATAACAGCGAAATGTTTCTTGCCGAAACCCTTGACTGCCTCGAAAAACAAACTCTGAAGGATATCCAGATTATTATTGTCAACGACGGTTCAACGGACAAAACGGCTGAAATCATTTCGGAATATGCGAAGAAAAACAGCAATATTCTTTCTGTTTATCAGGAGAATTCGGGCGTTTCCGCCGCAAGAAACAACGGCATAAATCATGCCGAGGGCAAGTATACCCTCTTTCTTGACAGCGACGATGTTTTTACTCCCGAATCATTTGAAAATATTTATAATGCACTTGAAAAATCGGATGCGGATTTGGCAATCTGCCGCATTACAAGCTTCGGCTACGGCGGTGAACAGCTGAACCCCGTGGCAGAATCGCTTTCTAAAGAAGCTTTTATCGATTGTTCGGACAAGCGTCTTTTGTGGAATTTTCTTATAAGCAATAAGTGTTTCCGAACAGAAATGCTCAAAAAAAGCGATGTACGTTTTCCTCCCCTGCGATACAGTGAAGACGGTGCGTTCACCATGCAGCTCGTTTATAAGGAAAATCCGAAAATCATCGGCGTTGACGGTGCGCTGTTCAAATACCGCCGACATACACCGAAGGAAGGCTTTTCTGTCAGTCAGAGTATCAGCACGGAGCTTGTCAATCACTTTCTGCAGTCGATGGGCATTGTGTATGATGCCGCAGAAAAATCGGGTTATCCTGAAGACTATCTGCAGGAAATTCTCTACAAAACCTATTCCGCACTCATAAATGAATTTTACCGTATTCTTTGGCGTGCAGATTCCGAAACGGTTAAACTTATCGTTCATAAATGCAATGAACTCAAAAATCGCATGAACGAAGAAACAGTCAAAAAATGCGAAACCGTTCAGAAAGATATCGGCAAGAATGTTTACACCAAAACCGAAATTGCCGAAAAACCGTTTGTAAGCGTTATCGCAAAAAACTGCACGGCTGAATTTCTTGACTCGATTTATGCGCAGTCGATGCCAGTTTTTGAACTGATAACTTTAAAAAATGATTTGATTTCTGAAAAGGAAAATGTAACCTTTCTTCCCGAAAACGGATTCAGCTCAGCCGCAAAAAAGCTTGCTAAGGGCAAAATCGTTTTATGTCTTGACGGCAAAAGACCTCTTGACACAAGATTCTTTAAAGTTATCACGCTTCTTAAAAAATCTCCGAAATTCGGTATGTTCCCCGATTTTCTTATCAGATTCGGTGCGAAATTATTTTTAAAAATCAAAAAGTAACCGTTGGTGTTAATTTTGAAAAAGATTTTTTATTCTCTCTATGCCTTATTTTTCAATATCTGCCGTATTTTCCCCCTGAAGAAAAACAGAGTCGCTTTTGTTGCACCTCATAACGGCGGCGATAAAGACTCCCTCGGGGTTATGCGTTCGTATATTGAAAAAATCGGCGGATACGATATCGTGAATATTTCAACAAGGGATTTGCAGCTTGATTTTTCGGGTTTTAAATCCCTCGTGATATCCTGCCTTAAAGCGGCGGGATTTTTCACTTTAAAAGCAAAGGCGCTTGCCACGGCTAAATACGTTTTTCTCAACGACAATTTCATGCCTATGGCGAACCTTAAATTCAGCCCCGAAGCGGTTATAACCCAGCTTTGGCACGCTGAAGGAGCTTTCAAAAAATTCGGTCTTTCCGCGCCTCTGACAGATGACGTTGCAATGCGCGAAAGAAAATGCTCTGAAAAGCTTACATATGTTGTCTGCTCATCAAAAAATGTTGTGCCGGTTTATTCCGAGGCTTTCGGCATTGAAGAAAAGAAAATCCTTCCTCTCGGTGCACCGAGAATTGACCTGCTTTTAGCTGAAAGAAATACCGAAAAATTAAGAAATGCTTTTGACGAAAGTCATCCCGAGTGCAAAGGCAAAAAGCTCATTCTTTATGCCCCTACCTTCCGTGAAAACAGCGAAGCAGATAAGAAATTGCTTGACAATATCGATATGGTCAAATTTACCGAGCACCTCGGTGATGAATACAGTCTGCTGATAAAACTTCATCCTCAGATAAATTCATCAAAACCCGTTGATGGTGCCGTTGATGTCACAAAGGGACACGATATCGGAGATTTGACTCTCATCTGTGATATGCTTGTAACGGACTATTCCTCCGCTTGCATGGATTTTGCGCTTCTTTCAAAGCCTTGCGTTTTCTTTGCGTTTGACCTCGAGGAATACGAAAAAGAGCGTTCGTTCTATTTTGATTATGAGAATTATGTTCCCGGTGAGGTTGCAAAAACCTTTGACGAAGTTATCGAAGCAATAAAAAATCCCCTAAAAAGCGAAGATAAGCTCCGCAATTTCAGAGATTTCAACTTTGACTATACAGATTGCAATAATGCCGAAAGAATTTATAATGAAATTATGAGATAAAAATAAAACCGCTGTACAGATGTACAGCGGTAATTTTTTATCAGTCACTTGTGTAAGGAAGAAGAGCAATCTGACGTGCACGCTTGATAGCGGTTGTAAGCTCACGCTGATGCTTTGCGCATGTGCCTGTTACACGGCGGGGAAGAATCTTTGCTCTGTCTGAAGTGAATTTGTTGAGTTTGTTAATATCTTTGTAATCGATACATTCAACTTTTTCAACACAGAAAGCACAAACCTTTCTGCGACCCTTCTTATTGGGTCTTCTGTCATTCTTATCGTATGCCATTTCGGATTAAACCTCCTTTTTTCAGTTTCAGTTTTTGACGGCCTTAAAACGGAAGGTCGTCTTCGGGGATTTCCTTGAAATCGCCTTCGTCGGCAGTTGAGAATGAGGGGGCGGGCTGTGCAGCTGCATAGCTGTCTTCTCTTGAATAGGAAGAACCGCTGCCCGATTCGTTCTTTGAGCCGCAGAAACTTACGTTATCCGCAACAACTTCAACAGCCTTTCTCTTGTTACCGTTCTTGTCTTCGTACATTCTTGTCTGAATGTGACCCTGAATGGCAATCATTGAACCCTTGCGGAAATACTTGCTGATAAATTCAGCAGTCTGTCTCCATGCAATGACGTCAATGAAATCTGCCTGACGTTCTTCGCCCTGACGGACAAAGCCTCTGTCAACGGCAACTGTGAAGGATAAAACGGAAATACCGCTTCCTGTAGTGCGAAGCTCGGGGTCTGCAACAAGTCTGCCCATAATTACGGCATTGTTTAACATTTTGCGACCTCCTTAGTTCTTTTTGACAATGAGTGAACGAAGCACGCCGTCTGTGATTTTTACAATACGGTCAAGCTCTGCAGGGAACTCTGTGGGAGCCTGGTAGTTGTAGAGAGCGTAGAAGCCTTCAGCTTCATCGTCGATAAGATAAGCAAGCTTGCGCTTACCCCATTCATCAACGCTCTCAAGAGTGCCGTTAGCTTCGATCATGCCCTTGAATTTCTCCATGAGAGGCTGAACAGCTTCTTCACCGTTGGCAACTGAAAAAACCATCATTGTCTCATAGCTGATGTTTGCTGACATTCTTAAAGCACCTCCTTCTGGTCTTTGGCCACGGTGCATCCGTGGCAAGGAATAAAATTTGTTTTAATCCTGCTGTTTTTCTACAGCAGTTTAGTATTTTAACAGAATAATCTTGTCTTGTCAAGGCTTTTTCACTTAATTAAGCCGAAAATAAGACAGAAAAATCCGTAAACTCTCTCAAAAAAGCTTGCATCTTCTTCGTATGCAAGATAAGTGAAGTCCGTAATCGTATTCTTATTGGTTGAAAGGTTTTCAATTTTACCCGTGCCGTCAATTGCACCGACGTCAAGAACAACATTCTCCGGTGTTTCATCCTTGAAATCCGCCTTGAAGTTAGTTAGGGTTGAGTTGAATCCCTTGTCCGCCTTAAAAGCAGTATGTCTGTCTTTATCGGGGGAATACCAGAAACAGAAACAATTATTATATATGCCTGCCGCATATCCCGTTGTTCTGAAGCCTATTGCAAACTGGTCGCTGTAGCAATAGTCAAACCAGTTATTGCCGCTTTCGTCAAGGAAACCGCAGCTGTTCTGATAATCCGTATAATCTGAATAATAAAGCGGATGAACGTTGCGCAGCATATTGCCCGAAGCCTTAAGATGAAC
>JAZSDF010000078.1:0-25418 GCA_045531035.1 Acutalibacteraceae bacterium
ATATGTTAAGGGTGCAAGAGGCGTTATTGCAACTCCCACCTCCTGCGGAGCAGGTCTTTTTGTCAAGATGTGGGATGAATTTGTGAAGGGCGATCTTGAAGCTGCAAGAGAAACACATCAGCAGATTATCCTTCTTGATAATGCGATTGATTCAGGCTTTATGGCAAGTGCAAAATACCTTGTAAAGCTTCAGGGCGTCAATATGGAATGGCACACCAGAGGCAGCCATAACCTCGGTCCCGCAAGACTCAGATCAATCGAGGTTTATCACGATTGGGCAAAGGCTAACGGTATTCTTGACTGATAAATTGTTGTTAGTATAATCGGGGGTAAGTATGAAAAAACTTAGAGCGAATGTGTGTGCCGTAACTCACGCGGGCAGAATTCGCAGAGAAAACGAAGATAACTACAGCCTTAACGGAAGACTCACTTCCACCGGCGATTTACGCAAAGGCTCGGCTTTTGTTCAGAATATGGCAGAGCCGTTTCACCTTTCTGTATGTGACGGTATGGGCGGCGAAAGCTACGGTGAGCTTGCTTCGGGTATTGCCGTTGAAACAATTGCGGCACATGCCAATAACGTTTATGAAAGCGGCGAGGATTTCAGCTTTGCCATTTCAAACTGCCTTGACGATGCAAACAACCGAATTTGTGCGGAAATCAATGCCAGAGGCAAAAGAATGGGAACAACTCTTGCGGCAATTTATGCCGTTAAGGGCAAGATTCTTTGCACCAACATAGGTGACACAAGAATATATCACTATTCAAAGGGTGTTCTTGAGCAGATAAGCTTTGACCATACCCATGCCCAGACAATCGTTGACGCAGGTGAAGCTGCACAGAACGATATCGGAAGAATTCCCGATGCAAAGAGACTTACAAAGCATCTCGGAGTTTTCCCCGAAGAGGCAACTCTTTCACCCAATATCAGCGTTATTGATGATGTTGATAACGGCGACATAGTTCTTCTCTGCAGCGACGGTCTTACCGATATGCTCAGCGACGAAGAAATAACCGCAATCCTTTCAACCGGCGAGAGTGCTCAGGATGTTGCAAGTAAGCTTATCCGTTCCGCACTCGAAAGAGGCGGCAAGGATAATGTTACGGTTATGGCAGCATACCTTGATGTTGAAGAAACTGCGATTTTTGCTCCTATTGCCGCAGCTATGGTTGGCGATACAGATGCGGATTATGAGGAAGAATACCGCAACAGCTTCGGTTCAAATCAGCTTCCTGATGAAGAAAATCCTGTTTCTCCCTATGCAAATGCGGATGCAAGAGCATATTCAAAGCCTGTTGATAAGGCTAAGATAATGAAGATTGCAGGAATTGTAATCGGTGCAGTTATAGTTATTCTTATTGTTGCTTTGTTTATCAAAGCACTTGTTAACGGCGGCAACAATGAGGACGAAACCACCACTACTACATACAATTACTACGAGCATACAACCGCCCCGATTTATTATTATCCTCCCACAGACCCTCCCATAACAACATGGGTGTTTGAGTCGACAAGCGAAAGTGAAACTTCGGAAACAACAACCGAAACTACTACTCGCAGAACAACAACAAGAAGAAACACCACCAAGAAGCGCACAACAACCAAAAAGAGAACTACCACAACAACCAAGAGAAGCACCACAACAACAAAAAATTCAACAACCACAACAAGGGTTGAACAAGGCACGGTTGCTTCAACAACGGCGGTAACAACTTCTGCAACAAACTCAACAACAAATACTTCGGGTACATCAACAACTCTCAATTCAGGTGAAACAACAACAGCAGGAGCAACTGAGAATACCGCAACAACATCAAGAACAACGACAGAGAATTCATCATCAACGAGTAATTCGGCTTCCGAAGCAATATCTCCTGAAGAGATGAGCCGACTTCTTGGAATGGGTTTTATTGATTAATAAACATTCTTCTGAAACCAAACACAGATTCATAAACAGCAAAAAGCCGCATTTTTGAAATGCGGCTTAGTTTTTTATCTGATTTTTGAAAGCACCCACGAGGCTATGTATTCATAAACCTGAACTCTGTCAACTTCATTAAGTATTTCATGGCGCATACCCGGATAAAGCTTGATTGTTACGTCTTTTTTACCTGAAGCAACAAGATTATTGTAAATTTCCTTGATGCCCTTACCGTATGTACCGACAGGGTCGTCTTCGCCAGAGATAACAAGCAAGGGGAGATATTCATAAACGCTGTCATACCAGTCTTTTCCCGAAACATTGTTGAGAAGGGTAAAGAGGTCTCTGTAGCCTGCAGCCGTGAAAAGATAACCGCAGTATTTATCTGCGATATATTTATCTACCTCAGCTTTATCGGTTGACAGCCAGTCAAAAGCAGTTCTGTTTTCGGTTCTTTTGTTATAAGGACCGAAAGCTATTTTGTCAATAAACTTACTGCGGTGCTTACTGCCTTTGATTTTAGCAATTGTGTCGGCAATTACTATTGCAATTGCTGATGCGGGATTTTTGCCGCTTGAACCGCAGAAAACAGCCGCCTTTATTCTTTCATCCTTTCCGTAACGGCGGACATATTCCCTTGCAACAAAGGAACCCATGCTGTGACCGAAAAAGATAACGGGAATTTCGGGAAACTCGGATTTGATTAATTCTGTGAGAGTTTTTTCGTCTTCAACAATAGCATCCCAACCGTTTTTTTCTCCGAAGTAACCGAGGTCGTCGTCGCTTTTAACGGATTTTCCATGACCGACATGATCGTTAACAAACAATGCCAAGCCTTTGACGCAAAGATAATTTGCGAAATCTTCGTATCTTTCTCCGTGTTCAGCCATTCCGTGAGCAACCTGAATAATTGCTTTTGCTCCGTCTGACGGAAGCCAGCATCTTGCATAAACATCCGAAACGCCTGATTTTGAGGGGACAGAGTATTCTTTTCTGATAATTTCCATGCCGATATCTCCTTTTGTTTAATCAATATACTTTTTGAGTTGTTGTTTCAATGTTATTCCGATAACAGAAGCGGCGGCAATTTTTATAATGTCACCGACAAGGAAGGGCAAAACACAAACAGAGGCAGCTTCAATAAAGCTGATTTCCGCTTTTTGCAAATACCATAAAGTGCCGAAAAGATAACACACCAATGTGCCTGAAATCAGGCTTATCGGATAAACAATTTTGTTGTTAGGGTATTTATCCGTAATAAGTCCGATTATAAATGCGCAGGGGATATATCCGATTATATATCCACCCGTGTAACCCGTAATACATTGAAGTCCTCCCGTAAAGGAAGAAAAAACCGGAAGTCCGACAGCACCTATAAGAATATAAACGGCAACTGCCGGGACGGAATACCGTTTGGGGGTTGTGCAGGAAACGAGATATATCGCAAAGGTTGAAAGTGATATCGGTATTGCACCGGCGGGAAGAGAAAAGGGTGCGAAAACGCAGATGACTGCTGCAAGAATACCGATGATAACGGTTTTTCTTATGTTCACAAATGAAGTACCTCATGTCAGATTTATGTAAAGTATATACACTTTACATAAGCGTGTTTATATATGTTGTTTTTATATTTTCCTTAATAATATCAACGGGTTCAATGCATGAAGCCTTATAACCTGCAAAGATTGCACCGATTTCGGGCGTAAAGCTAATCAGCTTTACATTGTCAAAACCGTTTTCGGACATAATGTCTGAAAATTCATGTCTGAAAAACATATTGTTCTGAAAAACACCGCCCCAAAGACCGATTGCAATGTCGGTATTTTTGTTTTTGAGAAGTCCGAGCGCAGTCTGTGTAAGCTGTTTTGCTTCGTCTTTGAGAATGTTTTTTGAAACATTATCACCTTTTTCGCAGCATTTGTTTACAATTCTTGCAAAGGCGGCTGTTTTTTTTCGGCTGACTTTTTTCTCATAGTACAAGTCAATGAGATCATATATATTATTGATAGAAAAATAATCAAGACATTCGGAAAGAAGCGCAGTTTTTTCGGCACATCCTTCTGCAGCTCTTATTGCGGCCTTTATGCCTGCAAGCCCGATTGCGTATCCGCTGCCTTCGTCACCGAGGATATATCCCCAGCCGCCCGTGTGACTCATGCTTCCGTCAGAGTTTCTGCAAACTGCCATTGAGCCTGTGCCACTTATTATTGCTGCACATTCTCCGGGAGTGTCCATCGCTTCAAGAGCGACAAACAAATCGGAGTCCATTATAATATTATCCGAATCAATGATTTGAGAACAAAATCTTTCGGTTTCTTCTGCCGATGCCCTTTCGTTGAGTGCTGACATTCCGATTACGGCACATCGGAATTTTTTTATGCTCAGATTTTCGATTATATTCTTCATTGTGAGCCGTGCTGTGTCGAGACCGACGGAATAATAATTGATGCTTTCGCCGTGAGCACTGCATATAAATTCACCTTTTTCGTTGAAGACAACAGCAGTAGTTTTGCTTCCGCCTCCGTCAACGCCGAGAAAATATGAATGGTTTTTCATTGCGGCACCTCCCGAAATAAAGTTAACAATTTATACATTTTGTTTTCTTATGATGTCAATATGTGGATTGTATGATTATAGTGCAAAAAGAATATTTCTGAAATTGATTATATAAATTCATGAAAGGATGAATGGTTTGAAAAATAAAATAAAACATCCGTGTGTTATGGTTTGCGTAACTCAGCAGGAAGCTTGTTCGAGGCTTATTGAAGCCGGTGCAAGGATTGCGAAGGAAGAAAGGCTTCCTCTTTCAGTAATCAGTGTTTTTCGTGAAAGCAGGGGATTGAATGCCAACGACGGTGGAGCACTTGAAAACCTTTTTGCTTGTGCTCAAAAATATAATGCAGCAATGAATGTTTATTTTAACGACAGCCCTGCTTTGGTTGTTGCTGTTGCAGCAAAGAAAAATCATGCTTCCACTCTTGTTACGGGATTTCCTGCAGAAGGAAGTAACGGATTTATCGCAAGGATTCATGAAATTCTGCCCGAGCTTCCGATAACAATGGTTGATTCAAATTCAAATGAATATAAAATTGTTCAATATGATAAAGAAGAAATTGAAGAAGCACGGAAACTCTCAATTCATTGAAATTCCGCCCGAGAAAAGTCGGTTAACGGCGTTTCGCAATAACTTATATTCCTCGCCCTCAAGGGCGGGGTTTTTCTTTAGCAGATTTTCGGCGGCGGCATGGGTTTCTCTTATCGCTTCGCCGTCTGTCATCATATCTGCGATTTTAAGCTCCGGTAAACCGTGCTGACGGGAACCGAAGAAATCACCGGGACCGCGGAGTTTTAAATCCTCGTCAGCAATTTTAAAGCCGTCGGTTGTCGATGCAAGAATTTTGAGTCTGCGTTCGCTTTCATCGTTCTGAGCATCCGAAATCATTATGCAGGTTGATTTTTCGGTGCCTCTGCCGATTCGTCCGCGAAGCTGATGAAGTTGCGAAAGACCGAATCTTTCCGCATTTTCAATAACCATTATAACTGCGTTCGGAACGTCAATTCCGACCTCAATAACCGTTGTTGAAACAAGAAGCTGTGTTTCTCCCGAGGCGAAGGAATCCATAACCGCTTTTTTTTCGGCAGGCTTCATTTTTCCGTGGAGCAAACCGATCCTGAACCCTTTGAAAAAGCCTTCAGAAAGGTTTTTATAAAGCTCTGTTGCGGCAGTAAGCTCTGATTCTTCGTTTTCGGCAACAAGTGAGCATACTATGTAGCCCTGCTGACCGTTGCAAAGATGCTTTTTGACATAGCCGTAAGCACGTTCGCGGATTTCGGAATTGATAAGATATGTTTCAACCTTTTGTCTTCCCTTCGGAAGTTCGTCAAGTATACTTAAATCAAGGTCGCCGTAAATAATAAGGGCGAGTGTTCTCGGTATCGGCGTTGCAGACATAACAAGTGTGTGTGGATTTATGCCCTTTGAAGATAATGAACCTCTTTGATTGACACCGAAGCGGTGCTGCTCATCTGTTACGGCGAGCGCAAAATTACAAAACTCAACATCTTTTTGTATGAGTGCGTGAGTACCTACGGCAAGGTCGATATCGCCGTTTTTAAGAGCTTCTTTTATCTTTTTCTTTTCTGCTGAAGGAGTTGAACCCGTGAGCAATCCGATGGTTATATCGGTGTTTTCAAACATTTTTGCAAGAGTTTTATAATGCTGCATTGCAAGGACTTCCGTCGGTGCCATAAGTGCACTCTGAAATCCGTTTTTAGCGCAGTTATAGATAAGTGCGGCGCTGACTGCGGTTTTGCCCGAGCCGACATCGCCCTGAAGAAGTCTGTTCATGGGAACATTTTTGAGCATATCCTCTGCCGACTGTTTTACCGCTCGTTTTTGTGCACCCGTAAGTTCAAAGGGGAGAAGAGAAAAAAACTCCTCCGTATAATCAGCCTGCATGGGTATTGCGTTTGAACGGCGTGATTTTGATTTCAGCCGCAGCAGACCGAGCTCGAGAAGGAAAAGCTCTTCAAAAATGAGCCTTCTTCTTGCTTCGGAGAGCATATCCTCGCTTTCGGGGAAATGGATATTTCTCAATGCCGATTTTATATCCATGAGACAATAGCCGGTTCGCAGGTCATGCGGAATAGGGTCGGGTATTTCACCGCAAACATCAAATGCGGTTCTGACAAGCTTTTCAATTGCTCTTGAGTTCATACCCGCTGTCTGCGGATAAATCGGACGCATTTTTCCGTCTCCCTCAAATTCGGTGAATTCCGGTGACGTCATCTGACGGTAATATCCCTTGCCTGTTATTTTTCCGAAAAAGAGATATTCTTTGCCTTGCTCGAGTTTTTCTGCGGCATATTTATTGTTGAAAAAAGTTAAATCTATAATGTTTTCTCCGTCGGTTATTTCAGTTTTATAAAGAGTCATTCCTTTGCGGATTTTGTGTTCCCTTACTCTCATTCCGACAATGGCTCTTATGCACACATTTTCATTGAGCGGAGCGTCTTTTATGGAAACGACGCTGCTCCAATCCTCGTATATACGGGGATAAAAGGTCAAAAGATCCCAAAGGGTGCAAATTCCGAGCTTGCCAAGCATGGCAGCTCTTTTCTCACCCACGCCTTTGAGATATTTGATGCTTGCGTTAAGTTCCATAAGTTACTCCGATTGAACTCTCATATTGTCTATTTTTATATCTGTCAGTTCACCGTGCTCAAGACCTTTTGCCAATGCTTCGTCGGGTCTGTTTGTGTGAACATGAACCTTTATAATTCCCGAATGACCGACGACCGCCGTTGAATTTCCGATTTCAGAAAGAGCTTTTTGCAGTGCGGAAATGCTTTGGTTTTTCGGAGAATTGATAAGAAATTCCGTGCAGTATATATATTCTGGTTTGGTTGGATAACGGATTGATTTGTTTTTTGTTTCTGTTCTCGGTGCGGATTTATCGGTATTTGCCATTCCCTTCATTATATGGACAAGACCCTGAGCGCCTGCATCCACAACGCCGTGTTTTTTTAATGTAGGAAGAAGATTTGTGGTTGTTTTCAATGATGCTTCCGCAACCGAAAGTGCTTCAAGAAATGTTTCTTCTGCCGTGTATCCTTTTGACGCTGCGGATACGGCCTTTGCCGCCGCAAGACGGATAACGGTAAGCATGGTGCCTTCTGTGGGCTTTTCTATGGAAGCATATGCTTCATCACTTCCCGCTTCAAGAGCTTTTGCGAGGGAAACGGCATCTATTTCTTCAAGACCCTCAATGCTTTTTGCAAATCCTTTGAAGATAAGAGAAAAAATAACTCCCGAGTTTCCTCTTGCACTTCTTAAAAAAGCTCCTGCCGCTTTATCTGCAAGGTCTCCGACAAAGGTATCCTTGCAGTCCGAGATTGCTTTTGCGCATCCTGAGAGAGTAAGTGTAAGGTTTGTGCCTGTATCTCCGTCAGGCACGGGAAAAACATTGATGTCGTCAACATCTTCGGAATAACGGCTTATGTTTTCCGCTGCGGATATAATTGCGCTTTTTAACATTTCGGCAGTAATCATATATTCATCCTCGCTTGATTTTTTATGAATATATTATGCCGTGTTTAAACCGAAATAATTCCTTTTATTTGAAGCTCCATTCTTCAATGTTATAAAATACGTCGCCGTCGCATGAGTTGAAGCTGCCCTGCATGGAATTGGTATATGATGCGGCAGCATTTCTATAACAGAGAGGAATAAGAGGCAGGTCCTCATTGAATGTGTTGACAAAGTCCATAAGCTCGCATTTTCCGTTAAGATACTGATTGTATCTTGCTGCGGATGCACACATCGGGTCTATTCCGTAGCTGACATCTCCGCCGAAAATCGGAAACAAATCCATGTTGGGTGCAAGACGTACTTCACCGATATATATATCATATGAGCCGAGCTTAACCGCTTCGGTATAATAATCCGATGTGTAAGCCTTGAGGTTCAACTTGAATCCGAGAGCTTCGAGATATCCCTTGATAAACTCTGCGGTTTCAAGCTTGAACTGATTGTCTTTGTTGACAAGAAGAGATATTTCTTTTGAGGTTATATCAATTTCCGACTTTGCGATATACTCTTCCGCTTTGGGCAAATCCATTGAGATTACAAGGTCTTTTGACGAGAGTGCATACCAATCGGGATTGAAGGGTGAATATACAGCTCTTGCATGACCCTGAAAAGCGGTTGTTACGATTTCGTTTCTGTTTACGGCAAGATTTACTGCCTGACGAAGATTTGCATCGGAGAATATTTCACTTGCGGAATTGAAGCAGAGATAGATAAAATTGTTTATCCCCATATCAACGGTCTGAGCGTTTATTCTCAGATAGCTTCCGCTTGAAAGGTCATTATAATAAAAACCTGTGTTTCCTATTTCGAGACTGCTTTCAATTGCATTGCTGTCACGCACGGGAACAAGCATTATTGTTTTTATTGCAGGATTGAAGCCTGATTTCTTTGTGTTTACAACAAGATAAGTTGATTCGCCAGATATCTGTGGGATATATCTGCCCGAGCCTATGGGTAATTCACCCTCCGAGCCGTTTTTGACAATGGGGAAAGTGAGACAGGATAGGGCGTAGGGATCAGGAGTTTCAAGAGTGAAAACAAGCATGTTTGATGAAGAAATGCTTGCCTGAATGAAGTTCTGAAGTCTAGTGCCGTAATTCGGAGAATATCTTGCCTGCTCAAACGAATAAACAACATCGCTTGAGGTCACGGGTGTTCCGTCGGAGAAAACAGCGGAACCGAGGGTGACATTTATCGTTGTACCGCTGACGATGGAGCTTTTTGCAATAACGGGAACGGGTTCATAGTTCTGATTAAGTTTATAAAGGCCGTCATAGATAAGGCCCATAATCTGAATATTTGCGGACATGGAAGATGTGAACGGGTCGAGCATATCTGCTTTTGAATAAGCAAGCTTTAGAGTTCCCTCTTTTTTGTCGCTGATATTTGAAACACCGACGGGCTCATCATCAATAACGGGTTTTGTTTCATCGCAACCCGAAAATACGGTTGCCAAAAGAGAAATTATCAATATTAAAACGGCGATTTTTTTCATTTAATCATCTCAAATCAAGAATTATTTTTCCTGCCATAATCATTCCTGCAACGGGCGGGACAAACGGCAGACTTCCGGGTGTTTGTCTTTTTCCGGATTCTTCTGTTGTCTGCGAAGGTTTGACGGGAATCTCGGGAGACCAGACAACATTCAGTTTTTTTATTCCTCTTTTTTTAAGTTCGGTTCTCATGACTCTGCACAGAGGACAGCCGCTTGTTTTATAAATATCCGAAACTGTAAATTGTGTGGGGTCAAGCTTGTTGCCTGTGCCCATGCAGGAAATCATCGGTATGCCGTATTCCTGCGATTTGACGGCAAGGTCAATTTTTGCGCTGACCGTATCTATTGCGTCGGCAATATAGTCGTAATTTTCAAGTGCAAATTCGTCCGCATTTTCGGGAAGATAGAATTTCTGAAGAGCGGTAACTTCACATTCGGGATTGATATCAAGAATTCTTTCTTTTACAACATCAACCTTCAGTTTTCCTACCGTTGACTGAAGAGCACAAAGCTGACGGTTGATATTCGTCACGGAAACGACATCGTTGTCAACAATGGTTATTCTGCCTATGCCTGCTCTTGCAAGAGCCTCTGCCGTGTATGAACCTACACCGCCCAGGCCGAACAGAATAACGTTTTTTTGTGAGAGATTAAGTGTTGAATTTTCTCCGAGAATCATTTCCGTTCTCAAATACTGCGAATGTTCCATTTGTTACCTCTTGAATATAATTATACATATTAATAATACAACAAAACAATATGCGTTGTAAACTGTATTTTGAAAATATTATTGTAAACAAATTAAAAACACTCCCTACAGTGTAAGGAGTGTTTGGGCTTTATTGAGCGTTATACATCAGGATTATTGCTTTTTCTCCGTCAGGAAGACCGATAGTAAGACCTTGATTTGTGAGTTCTTCGCCCGTCATTGTGTAAACTGTTTCGGGGGTATCAACGTCATAAACATTATATGTCTGCGAAGGAACAAGACCGTTGAAATTGACGGTATAATCCGAATCATTCACATCAGCTCGCTTGTAGATAAGTGCGGTACCCGAAAGTCCGTCATCGGTTGAATACTGCATTGCAAGCATCTTGTTTTTATCAAAACTGCCGAAATCAAGCGGATAGTAATTACCCGTCATCAATTCTCTTTGTTCTTTATAAAAACTGAAATCGGGATGAGTGTTGGAAAAGAAATCCATGAGCATGAGAGGCATGATTGCCGACCTTGAGGAATATTCGTTCTGCATATTGAGTGCACTTCCGGAAATCGGAAGCCAGAATGAAAGACCGTAGGTATGTGACTGCGTTGCTTCAAAAAGATTATAGTGAACGGCGCAGTTATAGTCGCTTCTCCAAAACGGGATGCTGCGGTATGTCATTTCGAGGTCAAGTCTTTTGCCGCCCGATGCGCAGTTGTCGATGATAAGACCGTCGATGTTTTCGGTGAGATAATCAAGGAATCTGTAGAGATTTGTAACATAGCGGTTTTCGCAGATACCTGTTCTTCCGTCATAAAAATCCTTGTCGGCGTTCTGCCAGTATTCGAGAGGGGCAAAGTTGAAATCCTGACGGTAAACGGTAACTCCGTTTTCTTTCATTGAGTTAAGAAGATACTCGCAATAATAGTTGAAGGCTTCTTCGTTTGCAAGGTTCCACATGATGTTGTCGCCGCTGCCGTATATAAGCCATTCTTCATGCTGCGAACCGATATTATGGAAATGCGTGCCGGGATAAACTCTCTCGGGTTCATACCAAAGAACATGACCCAAGCCTTTTTCTTTTGCATAGCCTGAAAGCTCGGATATACCGTTGTCGTATCTCGAAGTGTCAACAGTCCAGTTGCCGACACCGTCATGCCATCCTTCGTTATATTCATACCAACCCGCATCCATCCAGAACGCATCTGTATCGGCGTAAACGGACTCGTTTATTCCATCGAGGATTTCAATAATTTCATCGGAGGTTCTCATGGAAGTAGGACCTGCGACCTCCATAACGGTGTAAACATTCTGAGTAACGTTTTCGGGGTAAACGCAGTCGTTAATCCATTTCCTGAAAAGATTGAAGCCCTTGAGCGGATTTGAGTTTTTGTAAAAGCTGAGGGAAACAAGAGGCGAGCGTACTTCTTCGCCCGGAAGAAGATATGCTTCAAAATTCTCCTGCTTAACGGAAATATCTGTTGAACCGTCTTTTTCGGAAAGAGAAGCAATCCATTGACCCGTCCAGCCGATTCCGAGAATCATTCCTCCGTTTTCACCTTTTATGTTGAAATAGGGAAGATATTTTTCTGTGGGTTTGCCTTCGTTGCCGGAGAAAGTCTTAGTGAAAGAGGTTAAATTCTTTTTGATAAGAGAGAAATCGCTTGCGGCGGTATCGCTGCCTATTGAATAATAAAGCTCTGCATCGCCCGTTGAAAAGGATGAATTAAGGGCATAAAAATCGCTGATGACGCCCGAGTTTTCATTGCCTGTGTTTTTGATGTAAATGGTCCATTGACAGGTTGCGTTTTCTGTAAATTCAGTTGCTTCAACGGTTACTTCAAGACCTTTTTCATTGTTTCTGAGAACAATTTTGCCTTCATAATCAAAGGAGTCGGGTAAAAATGTTAATCTTTCCCATTCATCGGGATTGAATTCTTCGCCGTCAACTTTAAAGGTGAAGGGGTAATTGTTGCTTTTGTTGAAATGATCGTTGAACCATTGCGAAGAACTGTTCTTTTCCTCGTCGGTGATGTTCATTTCTTCGGCAGTTATTGTGTCAAACTGTATGTTCTTTTTATAATCGATAGCCATAATGTTCTCCTTGTTGAAAACATAAACTCCGCCGCACGAAACAACGAAATAAATGATTGCAAAGATTATGTTTGCAATTTTGTGAATATTTCTTGAACGCAAAATAAAAGCGGTTAAAAGAAGAACGGCGGAAATTCCGAAAACAACGGTGAAAGTTTTTATGATAACAATATCGTTGTCAATGCCCGTTGTGTTAACCTTTGCATTGAAACCCCATATCAGACCCTGGAAGAAGCCGTTTCCGGCAAAAAAGACAATGAGTTTTGTAATCCAGCCCGTGCTTTTGAAAATGCTCTGAACAAACATTATCAAAAACCATCCGAGAGCTGAGCCTGAAAGAACCGTGTAAAGATGAATGTCAAAACCGCTGTCTTTACCGTAGAATATGTACCAGAGTGAGTATGCGGCATAGACAAGCAGTCCGAGAAATACTGTTGTTACGGCAAACTCAATTATGCTTTTTCTTTTATCTTTGTTCATGTATTCTATCATCTCCACAGTTGTATTTATTATCCAATATTATCATATGTGTATTATTTAATCAACATAAATTCTAATATTAATTGTTTTTACTCCATTCCGTATTTCTGTTTTACTCTGTCGAGCTTTTCAAGAAGCGGTTTTCCGAAAACGAACATCATAAGTGCAGTACAAAGCCCTTGACTTACATTCACGGGGAATCCCGATGCGAGAGATGCGGTGATTGTTGAAATATTGATTTCAGGCATCATAATGAAAATATGTGAAGTGTCAAGCAGAGGTCCTATCCAGAATACAACTGCAAGGAATCCGAAGGCTGCCATAATCCACGGCTTTTTCGGAATTTTATTTTTGATGAAAATAAATCCTGCAATCATTCCGCCTGCACCGTAAGCCATCATCTGCCACGGCATATATGCACCTTGACCGTAGAAAAAGTTGCTTGCAAAAGCGGTAATTGCTCCGACGATAAATCCCGATTCAGGACCGAAAGCGATGCCCGTGAGCATAATTATCGCAAATGCCGCCTTGAAATGTGGAATGGGAATTGCAACACGTCCGATAACTGCAAGGGCGCACATAACCGCAAGAACAACAAGCTCTCTTGCCTGCGGTTTTCTTCTTTCAAATGTCATGAAAAACGGAACTGCAAGCTCAATAATGATAAGAACACCCGTTATGTAATAACCTTTTCCCGGAAGTTTATCTCCCAAAAACAAAGTCAAAGGAATTAAAGCAAGGAACACTATGAGCATTGCGATGTTTGATTTTTTCATTGTGTTCCTCCTTTGTTTTTGCGGTAAAGATTAACAACATTTTCTGCCGTAACGGCATTTTTAAATATGTGTTTGCTCATACGGTTTGCCGCTGTTGTGTAGAAACTGTTGCTACCGAAGAAATTCTGCGGAGTTTCGGTTGTAAGTATCTGACCGTCAAAAAACATACTCACTCTGTCGACATATTTTGCACAGAATTCAACATCGTGGGATACCATAAGAATTGTTATGCCTTGACTTTTGAGTTTGTTGAGTATAGTCGCAAACGTTTCTTTGAAGAAGCTGTCCATACCCTTTGTGGGTTCATCTAAAAGAAGAATTTTCGGCTCAGTCAAAAGAACTTTTGCAAGTGCCGCTCTTTGCTGTTCACCGCCCGATAAATCATAGGGATGATTATTCATCAGTTCCGTTATCTGACAAGTTTCCGTAACTTCATTTATCTTATTTTTATCCTTTGTTATTTCTGCGAGTTCGTCAGATACTTTGCTTTTTACAAAAAGACTTTTCGGGTCTTGAGGTAACATTGAAATGCAGCTTCTGAAAAGCTCGCCCGATCTGAATTTGTTAACGGCTTTGCCGAAAACCTTGATTTTGCCTCTGTAAGGTTTGCAGATTCCACAAATCGCCTTTAATGTTGTGGATTTACCTGCACCGTTGCCGCCGACTATTGCGGTTATACTGCTCGCAGGAATTTCAAGGCTGACACCTCTGAGAATATCGGGGGTGTCTTTTTCATATCTGAACCATAATTCTTTGAGCGACAATGCAGGATTTTCGATGTCATCATCGATATTTTTGCAAGGAATTTCGGCGATTTGAGGTTTGATTTCAAACTCTTTATTCAGCCACGCTCTGCCTTCTCTGACTGTCAGAGGGCAATCGCCGTTTCCTTTGGCATTATAGAAAACACGAATGGGAGTGGGCATTGCGGTGAACATGTGATTGTTCTGTTCGTAAAGAAGCTTGCCGATATTTCTTGGCGTATCGTCAGCGATGATTTTTCCGTTATCCATAACAATCGCTCTGTCTGCATAGGGAAAAATATCTTCAAGACGGTGCTCGGTTATGATAACGGTTGTGCCGAGCTCGGTGTTGATTTTTCGAACTGTATTAAGAAAATCCGATGCAGCAATAGGGTCAAGCTGGCTTGCGGGTTCATCGAGAATAAGAACTTCGGGCTGCATTGCCATGATTGAGGCGAGGTTGAGAAGCTGTTTCTGACCTCCTGAAAGAACGGCAACATCTCTGTGAAACCAATCCTGAATTCCGAAATAACACGCCATTTCCGCAACACGGGAACGCATTGTTTTCTGGTTACAGCCGAGGCTTTCAAGACCGAATGCAAGCTCATGCCAGACCTTATCCGTCACAATCTGGTCATCGGGATTCTGCATGACATATCCGATTTTTGATGACTGTTTACGGTTGTCAACATCTTTCAAAGCGACACCGTTGAAATATATTTCACCGCTCCTTTTTCCGTGGGGAGAGAGAACGGTTTTAAGCTGTCTGAGCAAGGTTGTTTTTCCGCTTCCCGATTTTCCGCAGAGAACGATATATTCGCCTTTTTCTATTCTGAGTGACACATTATCAAGCGATTTTTTATCTTTTGAGGTCGGATACGAAAATGTTAAATTTTCGATTTTGAAATGTTCCATTGTATAACCTCCTTGATGTTTAATGCCGTCGGTATCAGAAGATATCCGAGATATGCGATGAATCCGATTATATTAAAACCTTTTATCGGGGTGATGTTTCTTTCGGGCAGAAACTCTGCGCTCATTCCGCCGTTTGCGGCAAATCCGATAACAACACCGAGTAAAACGAGCATAACTGCCGTTAAAATCCAATCGGTTTTTGTCATTCGGTAAACCATGAAGCTTGTCCGCTTTGCCGTGCCGTAGCCTCTTGAACGCATTGAATCGCTTGTTGTGATGCTTCCTTCAAGTGCCCATGAAGTAAGAACTCCGATAACGGTCATTCCCGAATTGAGTTTATCACTTAATGATGATTTTTCCGCCGTTCCTTTGCCGATTGAACTTCTCACACCTATAATCTCCTTTGCTTTCTGCAAAAGATTCGGTATCATACGGAACACCATAACAAGAAGCAGCGACAACGACGGCGCAAGATTACCGAAAAGGCAGGTGAATTTATCTCCCGTCAGCACCTTTCCGTAGCATCCGAACCACAGAATCATCAGCACAAAAGTTGCTGCAACTGCTACACCGTAAACGAGTGCTTCAAGGGTGTACGGTCTGTCAAGATATGTAAACAGAACAGTTACTCCTCTTGTGTTGACAATCGGATTGAAAAGCGTGATAAATATGAAAAGCGGTATCATCAATAATATAATTTTCATCCCTTTTCTGCCGTTAAGAAAAAAGTAATACACTCCGCTTGCCAATATGCCTGCAAGCAGATAAACGGGGTGCTGCAGAAGAACACCGAAAGCTATTGCTCCGATGAAAAACAGCAGATTCACCGCAGGATGAAGTTTTGAGAATGTATCGTATTTCATGTTTTGTCACCAAAAGTAAAAAGCTCCTCCAACCACTCGGCTGAAAGAGCAACAACATATAGATATAGCGGCTTTAACCCGAAAAATCAGGTGCAAGTCGGCTCTACTCTTCCGTCCCAAGATATCATAACCAAATTACGGCAGGTGTTCCGACTGATATGCCGAGGCATAAACACGGTAATGGAGGTTGCTCAGGAATTTAACCCGATTTCCCTTTTAATTTACTCCGCAAAGCGTTTCAAACCGCATTTTTATTATATTGATTTTTGGTGTGCTGTCAAGTCTTTGGTGTGCTTTGTGTTGACACAACGGATGAATCATTGTAAAATCATAAATAAGTCATAAAAATGCGTAAAACGGTTTGGGTTTGCGGTATGAATGAATTACTCTGTGTACCTGTTGTTAGATGAGAAAGGAAATCTTTCATGAAAAAACAAAACAATCAGATAAAGCTTGCATTTGCGGCTATGTTTCTTGCGTTTGCCTTTGTGATGCCGTTTGTGACCGGTCAGATTCAGCAAATAGGCAACATGCTTTGCCCGATGCATATTCCGGTTATTCTTTGCGGATATTTATGCGGAGGTCTTTGGGGAATGTCTGTCGGTTTTGTTGCCCCTTTTCTCCGCTCGTTCATTTTGGGTATGCCGCCCATGTATCCCGTTGCTTTTGCAATGGCATTTGAACTTGCGGCTTACGGTTTTATGAGTGGTATTCTTTACCGAATGTTTCCGAAAAAGAAATACAACATATATCTTTCTCTCGTTATTTCGATGGTTTTCGGACGTCTTGTGTGGGGAGCAGTACAGTTTGCCTGCATGGGACTTGATGCCTCGAAATTCGGATTTGCAGCTTTCTGGGCAGGTGCGGTAACTAATGCACTTCCCGGAATTGTTCTTCAGATTGTTCTTATTCCTGTTATTGTTATGCTCCTGGAAAAAATAAAAATCAGAAAATGAAAACCCGGAATTAGGGCGGTGATTTATCAGAAAGCATCGCCCGACTCCGGGTTTTATTTATATTTAGGATAAATTGTTGCTCATATAATAATTATATGTTATACTTTATAATATATTGTGATTTGAGGAGTGGTTTCATGGATACCGTTCTGAGTTTGCCTTTGAAAATACATAACAAAACAATAAAGAACCGAATTGTTTTTCATCCCATGGAAGGATGTGACGGTACCTTTGACGGTGCCGTGGACACTCTTACCCGCAGAAGATATATCCGTTTTGCCAAAAGTGGGGCGGGAATAATATGGTTTGAGGCAACCGCAGTCACAAATGAAGGAAGAGCCAATCCGAGACAGCTTTTTTTGAATGAAAACACCAAAAACTCCTTCAAGTCTCTCATAAAGGAGATGAAAGAAATTTCCTTTAAGGAAAACGGATTCGAACCCATGATAATCGTTCAGCTTACTCACAGCGGAAGATTCAGCAAGCCGAACGGGACCCCAGAGCCTGTCGTGGCTTACAGAAATCCTCATTGGGAAATCGGCAGGGAAAATCAGCCGTATGTTGTTGCCTCCGATGATTATTGCAAAACAATACCCGAAAAATATTACCGTGCAGCAAAGCTTGCCGAAGAAGTCGGCTTTGACGGAATTGATATCAAATGCTGCCACGGATATTTGTTCAATGAGTTTCTGAGTGCAAAAGAGCGTGAAGGAATTTACGGAGGAAGCCTTGAAAACCGTACAAGACTTTATTTTGAATGTATCGATGCTGTTAAGGATGCGGTAAGCGATGAAATCATTGTAACAACAAGACTCAATGCCTGCGACTGTTTTCCTTATCCTTACGGATACGGTGTTGATAAAAACAACAATATCGACCTGAGCGAAACAAAACTCATTATAAATTCTCTTTATAAGAAAGGGATAAGGCTTATAAATCTTACTCTCGGCAATCCCTATCTTATTCCCCACATCAACCGCCCCTGTACCAATGCGCCGGAAGACGGTGAAACGGGAGTCAAAAGGATTTATGATGTAACCAAAGAACTGAAGAATGAGTTCAAGGATGTCTGTTTTGTTGCGTCGGGTTTGACTTATCCGGGTGAAAATGCAATTGAATATGCGGAAAGAATTATCAATGACGGTGTTGCGGATTTTGCAGGATTCGGAAGACTGACATTTGCTTATCCCGATTTTTATAAAGACTATCTCAGACACGGTTCTCTCGATAAAAACAAGCTTTGTCTGAAATGCAGCAAATGTTCTCAGCTTATGCGCGCGGGAACGGTTGCGGGATGTCCGATAAGGGATTCGGAGGTCTATATGCCATATTACCGTAAATATGTTTTGGAGAAGGTGTAAGAAATGACGGCTGTTATAACGGGCTCAAGCAGAGGAATAGGCTTGGGTATAGCAAAGGAGCTTCTCGGCAACGGATTTACTGTTGTTTTTTCCGCAAGAAAAGAAAGCTGCGAAGCTGAAGAAATCAGAAAAGAATACCCCGACAGAGCTCATTTCGTGTCCTGCGATATTTCAGATATCGATGATGTTGAAAAGCTTGTTGATGAGGTGAAAGAAAAGTTTGGGAAAATCGATTTGCTTGTGAATAATGCGGGTGTTGCTCCGAAGGAGCGAAAGGATATTCTGGAGCTCAGTCCCGAGGAATTTGATTATGTTACGGATATCAATCTGAAGGGTACTTTTTTTGTTACCCAGAAGTTTGTTCCGCTGCTGAAAGAAAACAAAAAATCAAGAATAGTCAATATTTCATCAATGTCGGCTTATACCGCATCTTTAAACAGAGGGGAATACTGTATTTCAAAGGCGGGCATATCAATGACAACCAAGCTTTTTGCCGCAAGGCTTGCGGAATACGGCATAAGTGTTATTGAAATCAGACCGGGTATCATTGAAACGGATATGACCGCAAAGGTTAAAGAGAAATATGAAAAAATGATTGATGACGGTCTGACTCCGATAAAAAGAATGGGCAAACCCGAGGATATCGCCAAATGTGTTTCTTCAATAGCCAAGGGCGATTTTGATTTCTGCACGGGAACGGTTATTGACTGCGACGGCGGATTTAACGTGAGATGCTTATGAAAATTTATGATGCAATAATAATAGGAAGCGGTGCTGCGGCTTACGGTGTTGCAGACTGGCTTTTCAGAGAAAACATAACCGATATTGCGGTTATAACCGAAAACCGTCTGAGCGGCACGTCAAGAAATACGGGCAGCGATAAACAGACATATTATAAGCTGTCAATGGACGGCTTTACGACTGACAGTCCTTATAAAATGGCAAGCGATATTTTTGAAGGCGGATGCTGTGACGGTGAAAAAATGTATCTTCAGTCTGTTAACAGCACAAGGTGTTTTTTAAGACTTTGTGATTACGGTGTTAATTTTCCCAGTGATGAATTCGGCGGCTTCCCCGGCTATAAAACAGACCATGATAACACTGTCAGAGCAACATCAATCGGTCCTCTTACCTCGAAGGTAATGACCGAAAAGCTTGAAGAAAAGGTGCTTTATAAAAACGGCACAACGCTTCTGGATAACAGACAGGTTGTTGAAATCTTGAAAAACGGCAACAAGGCTGCCGGCGTTATTGCTTTGAATACACAGACCAATGGTTTTGAAACGGTTTATGCCCGCAATGTCATTTGCGCAACGGGAGCTCCTGCCTGCATATATGAAAATTCTGTTTATCCCGAATCGCAGCACGGAATGACGGGTGTTTTGCTTGAAGCGGGTGTGCGCCTTTGTAATTTTTCGCAATGGCAATACGGAATGGCTTCGGTGGATTTTCGATGGAATGTTTCTGGCAGCTTTATGCAGGTTATTCCTCGTTTCGTAAGCGTTGATAACGATGGAAATGAGTTCGATTTTTTGAATGATTGCTTTGAAACCGATGAAGAAATGTGCAATAATATCTTCCTCAAAGGTTATCAATGGCCTTTCAGTTATGAAAGAGCGAAAAAATCATCAAGAGTCGATATTGCGGTACATAACGAACTTAAAAAAGGAAGAAAAGTTTTTCTCGATTATACCGCCAACCCAAAGGGCTACTGCTTTGAACGTCTTGATGAGGAAGCAAAGCAGTATCTTGAAAAAAACAATGCGGTGTGTGAAACTCCGATTGAAAGACTTGAAAAGCTGAATCCCAAAGCGATTGCGGTCTATTCAAATCGAAACATTGATATTTCAAAAGAAAAGCTCAGGATTGCAGTTTGTGCGCAGCATAACAACGGCGGTGTTTATACCGATAACAACTGCGAAACGGATGTTGAGGGGCTTTATGTTATCGGTGAAGCGGCAGGAACTTTCGGTCTTGCCCGTCCCGGCGGAACGGCACTCAACGATACTCAGGTCAGCGGACTGCTGTGTGCAAGGCATATCAAAGAAAAGTCTGACTTTTTAGACGGTTTTGATGTACCGTATGTCAGCTTTGAAAAATATAAGGATTTTTCAGTTGATAAAGATATTGATTATTCGGATATCAAATCCGGAATGAGTGAGTGTGCGGCGTTTTTGCGAAGCAAAGAGGAATGTATCCGATTGCTTGATGAAATTAACAAAAAGATATCGGGATATCCTTTAAGGCATAAATCTCTGAACGATTATTTTTATGACAGAGATATGCTCATTTGTGCAAAATCGCTTCTTGAAACAATAATCGGCGAAATGTCCGTGACGGGCAGCCGAGGCGGAGCGGTTTATCTTGAAAACGGCAAGACTGTTGAAGAAAATCCCGAATACCGTAAGTATCTGACAATAACAGAAAACGGGAAAGTGTCGTTTGTCGGAGTTAAACCCGTTCCGAAAACGGACGAACCGTTTGAAAAATATCTGAAGAATATATAACGGAGTGCGGAATGAAAAGCTTGAAAATCGGTGTCGCAAGCGTCACCTTCAGAAACAAAACGGTTTCCGAAACCGTTGAAATTGCAAAGAAAACAGGTACTCAATATATCGAATGGGGCGGAGATGTTCATGTCAAAACCCTCAAAGATGCCGTTGAAGCCAAAAAGCTTTGCGATGAAAACGGAATAAAAATCTGTTCTTACGGCAGTTATTACAGAGTCGGTTGCCGTGACTGTGAAAAATGGGAAAAAATCTGCCTTATTGCAAGCACGATGGGTGCATCTTCCGTCAGAGTATGGCTCGGAGATAAGGACAGCGAAAAAACCTCACAGACGGAATACTCCGTTTTGCTCGATGATTTGAAAAGCATGTGCTCCGTTGCCGAAAAATACAATCTTCTTGTTTGCCCCGAATGTCATGACAACACATACAACAACAATACAGATGCTTTTCTGAAAATCAGAGAAGAGCTTAATGCGGATAATTTCAAAACATATTTTCAGTCAAGGTATTTCCGATTTGATTATGACATCGACAGAATTGAAAGAACCTTTGATTTTATTGAGAATGTTCATGTGAGTTACCGTGACCTTGTCAAGGAGCAGAGATTCAGAAAGAAAGATAAAAAATATCTCGATAAGCTTCTTCAAAAGCTGTTGGAAATGGATTTTGACGGAGTTGTTCTTATTGAATTTACAAAAGATTCAAAAGAAAAGAACTACATAAGAGATATCACAAAGCTGGGTAAAAGTGTTCAGAGGAGGAAATGAAATGAATTTTAATCAGGCGGTTGAATTATACAAGAAAAATCCCGAAACCCTGAATGAAGTTACGGAAAAGCTTCTGAATGAAATGACTTTAAAAGAAAAAGTCCGTCTTATGCGGTACCTGTATGAGGCTTAATTTCTCGCAATAAGGATTGATTTAAAATTATTTATATGATATAATCACAAACTGAATGAAAATCCGAAGGAGAATGAAGATATATGAAACTCGGCATAGTGGGACTTCCTAATGTAGGCAAGAGCACACTTTTCAATGCAATTACAAATGCGGGCGCTCAGTCGGCGAACTACGCTTTCTGCACAATCGAACCCAATGTAGGTGTTGTTTCCGTTCCCGATGAAAGACTTGACAAGCTTGCAGAGCTTTATAATCCCGTTAAAATTACACCTGCATTCATAGAATTTGTTGATATTGCAGGTCTTGTAAGAGGTGCGTCAAAGGGCGAAGGTCTCGGAAACAAGTTCCTCTCACATATCCGTGAGGTTGATGCAATTATCCATGTTGTCCGTTGCTTTGAGGATGATGATATTGTCCATGTTGATGCAACAATTGATCCCGAGAGAGATATCGAAACCATCAATCTTGAGCTTATTCTTTCCGATATCGAAATGGTTGAGCGCAGAATCGACCGTGTGACCAAAGCACTCAAGGGCGATAAGACACTTGCTTCCGAGCTTGAATTTCTCAAAAAACTTCAGCATAGCCTTGAAGACAATATTCCTGCAAGAAATCTTGAGTGTGACGAAAATGAAAAAGCATGGCTTTCCGAAATCGCACTTCTCACTGCAAAGCCCGTTATTTATGCTTGCAACATGAGCGAAAACGACTTCGCAGGCGGTCTTGATTCTAATGTGCATTATAAAAAGGTATGCACAATTGCAGAGGGAGAGGGCAGTGAGGTGCTTCCCATTTGTGCTGAACTTGAAGCACAGATTGCTTCTCTTGAACCTGAAGAAAAAGAGATGTTTCTTGAAGAACTCGGTGTTGAGTCGGGCGGTTTGGATCTTCTTGTTAAAAAGAGCTATGCTCTTCTCGGTCTTATTTCTTATCTCACCGCAGGTCAGCCTGAGGTAAGAGCATGGACAATCACCAAAGGTACAAAGGCACCCCAGGCGGCAGGTAAGATTCACAGCGATTTCGAAAGAGGTTTCATCAGAGCAGAGGTTATCGCTTATGAGGACCTTATTGAACTCGGTTCAATCGCAGCTGCAAAAGAAAAGGGTCTTGTGCGCAGCGAAGGAAAAGAATATGTCATGAAAGACGGCGACGTTGTTCTTTTCAGATTTAATGTTTAATAAATCACACTCCCTGTGGAAAGATATCCGCAGGGAGTGATTTTTTGTTTAAAAGGGTATTGACGGTTTTTCTTGCTTTATCATTTGCCATGACGGGACTGTGCATAAGGATAATTGGTATATCCGAAGAAAGTATTCAGGCAGGAAAAACCGTTTCGACCAAATCAATCGACCTTGCAACGCTTAAAGGTACGGTTTATGATTGCAATCTCAGACCGATAACCAATGCGGAAAGCGATATATATATTGCCGCGAAGCCTTCAAACGAAGCAATTGCACTTTTGAAAACCGCGTTGTCTCCCGAGGTTTTTGAATCTGTAAAAGAGCGAATGTCAAAAGGGAAACCTGTTGCGGTAAAATCCGAAAAGATGATTGAGAATACAGACAATATAAAATGTGTGTATGTTCCGAAACGGTACGGCGAAAGTAGTTTCGCGTGTCATATCATCGGATATCTCAACGGAGAAGGCAGCGGTGTCAGCGGAATTGAAAAGGCATATAACACCCTTTTATCTGCCGAAATAAAAACACCGAAAGTCAGGTTTTCTGCGGATGCAAACGGCAGAGCATTGATGGGTGAAAAAATTTCGGTTGAAAATAATGAAATACCCAAAACGGGCGTTGTACTGACAATAGATAAGGACATTCAGAAAATTGCTGAAACTGCACTTGATAATTCGGGTGTAAAATGCGGTGCAGCGGTTGTTATGGATGTGAAAAGCGGTGCGATCAAAGCGTGCGTATCAAGACCTGCATTTGACAGAAACAATATGTCGGCTTCCCTGAATAATCCGGATTCTCCGCTTATCAACAGAGCGTTTCTTCCATTCAGCGTGGGTTCGGTTTTTAAACCCGTTGTTGCTGCCGCAGCACTTGAAAACGGTGTAAATGAAGATTTTATTTATACCTGCACGGGCAACGTTACTTTTAACGGAGTGACTTTCAATTGCCACAAAAGAACGGGCCACGGACTACTTGATATGGAGGGTGCACTTGCAAATTCATGCAACACATATTTTATTGCTCTTGCACATCAAACAGGTTCAGATAATATAATCGGCACGGCGAAAAAATTCGGATTCGGGAAATCAGTTTTGGTTGCCGATGATATGAGAACAGATTCAGGGTATCTTCCTCAAACAGAGGAGCTTGATTCAAAGGCTGCATTAGCAAACTTGTCATTCGGTCAGGGTGCTCTGACGGCCACTCCGATACAAATTTGTTCAATGATGGCGGTGATTGCAAACGGAGGGATTTCAGTGAAACCTTATCTTGTGGAGGGTGAAACAGATACGTTAGGCAGATATATAAAAAATGAAGCTTATAAGGAACAAATCAGGGTGATATCTGCGGATACCGCTGCGTTACTGAAAAAATATCTTCAGAGTGTTGTAACACTTGGAAGCGGAAAAAAAGCAGGCAGCGATTTGGTTAAAACAGCAGGAAAGACTGCAACGGCACAGACGGGCAGAATTGAAAACGGGAAAGAACTTTATAATTCATGGTTTGCCGGATATTTTCCTGCAGATAACCCCGAATATGCGGTTGTTGTTCTGCGTGAGAAAGGTGAGAGCGGTTCACAGGATTGTGCGCCCGTGTTCAGGATGATTGCTGAAACGGTTCATCTCACCCGAAAAACAGACCTAAATAATTCACAATCAGCACAAAAACAAGAGCCATGAAATTTCAAAAAAGGAACAATAAAACTTTTTGAAAAAAATTTAAAAAAATTCAAAAAAGGGCTTGACATTGTGGCGTTACTTTGCTATAATAGGCAACGTTCCGAGCGAACAGAAATCGGAAATGCGAGAGTGGCGGAATAGGCAGACGCGCACGTTTGAGGGGCGTGTGGTAATCCCGTACGGGTTCAAGTCCCGTCTCTCGCACCAGAGAGGATTCCGCAAGGAGTCCTCTTTTGCTTTATGCGGAAACAGCTGAAAAGTAAGCTCCGCCTCGGTTTTCCCTGCCGTGTAAAATTTAAGGGAACAAATGCGGATATGGCGGAATTGGCAGACGCGTTAGATTCAGGTTCTAATGAATGCAAGTTCGTGCAGGTTCAAGTCCTGTTATCCGCACCATACAGTAGAAATCCGAACCTTATGCCAATCGGCGAAGGGTTCGGATTTGTTCTTTTTCTGAACGGTTTATAAAATGAAAAATGAGGGTAGTTTTATCGGCTACCCTCACTACTGAAACAAAACAGATAATTATCCTTTATTGTTAGCTCTTGTAATTATTGTTGTAATGTATTAAAATAATCTTTAGTTAAGTTTTAATTCGATTTTGAATCTTTTGTGATATTATTGTGAAAAAAAGCAGGAGGATATGATGTATGTTTAAAAGGTTTTTTGCCGGCATTCTTGCCTTTATTCTTTCAATTCTTCCGTGTGCAAACGGCAAGGTGAAATACACCTGCAAAGAGGCGGTTGC
>JAZSDF010000052.1:0-13524 GCA_045531035.1 Acutalibacteraceae bacterium
GGACAAAGAGAAGCATTAACCGTTGCATTTGCCGTCAGCACAAAAGCGTCTGTATCTCTGTCAGCCGTAACGCTGTCACAACCCGACGAAAGTATATCAAGTCCCGAAGCAAAAGTGAGACAGTCTATAATATCCGTAAATGCGGAATGACAAGCCTCGCCGCCGAGAGAAAAAGGAGCATGAATCGAAAGCTTGATATTGATTTTAGCCTGCCTGCAATATTCATTTTCAACGAGCACACCCTCATCGTTTTCCGTGAAGGAATCCACGATTTCCATGCTTTCTATACCGACCGCAACGGTGGTATGCTTGAGCGGCACCGCCTTTTTAACTGCGGGATATTCCGTTAAAAATCTTATGTAATCAAGCTCCTCACGGGTTTTAAGCCACTCAACAATATTTGAAGGCAAAGCACTGATTTCGCTCATTTTTCACACCTCATTCCGTTTCAACAATAACTCTGATAATTGCCCAGATATAAAACACATCCTCGCCTTTATAAACCTTTTCCGCTCTGTCAATTCTGTATTTCTCACCCATACAGCTTATATATTCACCGTCAGATGCAAGGGTAAGGTCGGGGTCGGGAGGTCCGATATAAAGATAGTGACCCTGCGAATTGTAACCGATTTCCGTATTTACACCGTACAGATACATCTTGTTTTTATATCTCAAAGGACTGATGAAAGTCTTCATCTCTTTTATTGTTTCCCCGTCTTTGGAAACGAACTCCGACGGTCTGCCGTATTTATTGAATATCGATTCAATCATATGCACACCTGCCTGAAAACAAAGCCTTCATCCCTGAAAAGCGGAAGTGCTTCCATAAGTGCTTCGCTCTTTTCTTTTTCGGCTCTTTCGATGGCTGCAGACGGCGAAATGCTCACCGTAACATCGCCTGCCTTGAACGAGGTCACGCCTTCATCCGTGCCCGATTTTTTCATACAAAGACGGTAATTCACTATTGCGGCACCTGCATTGATGAGCCTTATGTCCGTGCAGTCGGCATTATCCCTCATTCTGGCTTCAAGTTCTTTTGCAGCCGCGGCACAGAGAGGAGCAAGCTCCTCATCCGCACCTTCAACTGCGTGGTTTCTTCTGAGTGCATCAAGAATGTTCCAGACTTCAATCAAAGCCATTCCTCCGTCAGACAGAAAGCACCTTTGATGCTCCGTCAAAGATTTTTGCAAAGCCTGCCGTGCAGCTGATAACCGCGCGTTCAAGCTGACGGTCAATAAGCTTATCGTATTCGGTCATAACCTCGCCCGCCTTAACCATTTCAAGAGCAGCCGACTTATCAATACCGATAATCTTACCGCTTTCAATTGCAGACGATTTGAGAAGCTTTGCACCGAGAGGTGTAATCATTTCGCCCTTGCCGTGGAAATTAAGACCTGCGACGGCATCTCTGAACTGCTCCATATTGAGCATCTGAGCCATGAGTTCGGGAGTTGCGATGATTGTATTAAGCTCATAGGGATCAAAACCGTTCCAGAAATTCACAAGGTCGGAATAAGCAAGCGTGCCTGAGCTTTCGCTTTCAACAATCTCCGCAGAATTACCCGCACCGTCACCGTTAACAATAACGTCAACCGCATCCTTAAGAAGGGTTCTTGAAATATATGCACCGATCTGTCTGAGAGTAACGGTGAAAAGGTCAAGGCGCTGAAATCTGATAGCTTCGTATGATGCCACAAGACTTCTGCCTCTCTTCTTGAGCTTCACAAGGTTATCCTTTGTGCGGATGGTTGTTTCGGGAATGAACGCACCCTCCTTGACTATCTTAAGCTCCTTATCGTCCTCTGTGGGAACAGAAGTAATTGAACGGTAGTCCATACCGTCGATAAGAGTTGTTGAGGCAACAATACCGGGAAGAATGTCCGCCTGCTCAAGACCCTGTCTTACAGCTCTTGAAACATATTCGGGGAAAAGCACGGCGCTGTCGGAGTTTCTGAAGAATTTTTCAACAACGTCACTTCCGCTGCCGCTCACCTTGATACCGAAACGCTTGAGCTGACGCTGATATGCATCAAGTCCCTCCAAAGAGGTTCCTTTATAATTCTCGCTGGGGTCAATGCTTTCGAGTGACTTTGTGAAATTACCGTTTGAATAAAGACCCTTTTCAAGCTTTATGTTATCATAATTTGACATTCTGTTTTCTCCTTTCTTACATCAGAAATGTTACTGTCTGTGCGGCTTCATCAACCGCAACAACAAGATATTCCCTGCCGTCTGCAGATACTTTGACACCTTTACCGTCGGAAACAAGCATCTCATAGCCCGTCTTGGGCGCTGTGCCGCTGTAGTTTGAAGTTGCGGCACCGCAAAGCTGAACGGATGCATAGCCGTTTTCGCCGTCAAGCGCAAAACCGCAGAAAACATCCCCGTCCTCACAGGGAACAACCGTGTTTGATTCGCTGATTTTAACGGCACATCCGCTTTCGATTGTCTCGGGTGCCTTAAAGGTTACCGCATTTGAATTGAAACCGCCAAATGATACTGACATATTTTGTCCTCCTTAAATTTTATATTCGGAATTATGATTTTCATCGTCTGCCCCGACACATTCAAGCTGTCTGACTACAGGCAGATTTTTCTTTGCGTTCTCACGGAAAGCATCACGCATTTCACGCAGCGCCTTAACCGAAAGAGTTGCGCAGATTTCTTCAAGAGATGCGCTTTTCATTTCGGGAATGACACAAGCCGCAGTTTTCACAATATCGGCTCTGAGCTCATCTCTGTATTCATTTGCCCATTCCATGAGCTTTTCTTTTTCGTTTTCGGGAACAAACGACTTGATAACTCCCGCGTTTTTCTGTGCGGGCACGGCAACAAAAGACCACTCATACGCATCCGTAGGCTCTGAAAGATGATAACAGCAGAGCTTTCCACCGTAAACCTTGCCCTTCTGATGCTCACAGCCGTGGGTTTTGATATTTCTGCCGCAAATCGAACAGCTTATGTCACTCACGCAGCAACCGACGCTTGTTTCCTTCTTGATGCCTGCATCAATCTCTGCAATGAGGTCCTTGTTTTTATCCGTTCTGACCATATATGCCTTCGCTTTTATGAAGGTATAATCTTCACCGTCGGAGGTTTTTCTGGATGTGTCCGTAATAACTTCCGCATGATAAATTCTTGCAGTCTGGTCCTTGCTTTTCATGTTGTGGTCAAAAATTCCTGTTTTTCCCACAAAAAGCTCTGCAAGTTTATTGAGTGCCGAAACCGTAAACTTTTCGTTATCTCTGTCGATTTCATTGTCACAAAGAACAAGCGAAAAAGTATAGATTTCTTCGCTTTTAAGTTTCTTTCTTGCAAACTGTCCGATAAGCTCAAGCTCATTTTCGGACAGAGTGACATTGTTTTCTTTTTCCGTAGTTATTCACCTCTCTGGATTTTCTCTGCCTGCGCTCTGTAAAGCATGGCTCTGCTCTGTTCAACCTCATCCTGAAGCGTGATATCGTTCCACACAACCTCAAATCCGCACGAAAACCCTCTGCTTCTCAGAAAAGTCGCACAGATTTTGGCGATTACGGGAGTCAATATGCGTCTGTATGCCTCAAGCTCACTTGTAAGAGCATCCGACTGCTGCTGCGACATTCTTTCCGTGCTTGACCATGAAAGGCCGAGCATAAACGGTGGAATACCCGTTTTTGCAACAATCTGTTCAAGCATCTGCCGAACGGGTATCTCGCTGTCAAGAATCTGATTATCCGCACCGATAACCTTAATCTGAACATCACCCACCGCAACGAAGTCACGTATTTCCGAACCGCTCTGCATTGCTTCGCCCCATTCCTTTGCAACCTGCATTGCTCTGTCCTTGGCATAAGCTCTGTCAACCGCATCGTTTTTGGGATTATAGGTAACGGCAAAACGCAGATTGCCGACCCTCTCCCAGTTGGCACCGATGCTCTCAAATATCTTGAGAAGAATCGAACTCACAAACGGCATACCCTTGAGAATCGAGTTACCCGTAAGAGCACCGGGTTCGGGATTCAGAACACTCAGAAGGCACATTTCGGGTGCCGGAACCCTGCGAAGCTCTCCGCCGTCTCTCACGAAAATATCGATATCAAAACCGTTTTTGTTTCTTTTGAGTTCAATGTTGCCGAGCGGAGCGTTAAACAACGCTTTCATATCTCCGTCGGAATCCGTAACCATTTCACCGACCGCCGTACCGCAGGTCAGAAGCTGTTCAAGATAAGAATCGGTAAAAGCACAAAGACCCTGTCTGTTTCCGCCAACAGGAACATTCCTTACAAAATCGTCCACGGCATTTTGTGCCGCTTTATCGGTGCATTTGATTTCAAAGCCTCCCGTAAGGCGTACTATCTTCAAAATCGCCGCATCAATAACGGGTATTGCTTCACGCAAGGTGTAATAGAGCCTTATCTGAGGTACACCGAGCGGTACATAGCCGTCAAGTATTCCGAAGGGATGTCCGCTTTTTGTCTGTGTTACGGGCGCGGAAACCCTTGAGGTGTTTCTTTTTTTGAATATTCCCATCATCTACTCCTTCTTGTTGCAACAGCGAAAAATCCGCCGTCATCCTCTTTGTCAACAACACTTGAAACAAAATAGCGGATATCGTCCATTGCGTGGTCGTTTTCTTTTCGCACGGCATCTTTAACCGCATTTTCTTCCCATCTGTAAAGACCAAATTCCTTTATCGTATCCTTACAATCGGGTGAAAACATGATTTTCTGCTCCTTCAAACAATCGGAAACCCGCCTTATTCCGTCAATAACCTCGTTCTTTGCGGGTATAACTCTGAATCTTCCCGCACGCCTTATGCACTCGATAAAGCTTGCCGCAGAAGGGTCAACAATAACCGCCTCAATCGGAAGATTTCCCGCAAGGTCGCAAAGCGAATCGTAGTGCTCGCTGTCGGTTCTCTGACTGCCTTCAACTCTTGAATTAAAGTAGTATTCCCTGATTCTGTACCACTTGCCCCCGTTTTCTCCCCATAATCCGAACGATGACGGATTCACCGTACCGTAGTCACAGGAAATATAGTATTGCGAAAAGAAATCGGGCACGGGAACAACGTGTTTTTCATGCGAAAACATCGGATATACGCACCCCTGCGCCGCAACCCATCTGCCGAGAACAAATCTCTCATAGAAAGCTCCCGAATAAAGCTTCTCGTAGCGACGAATTATAGAAGGTGTGAGAGAAGGGTTATCCTTCATTGTGAAGTGCAGGTAAAGACAATTCTTTTCACGGTGCTTTTTGACCCATTCCTCATGAAACCAATGCATCGGATGCTCGGGATTGCAGTTGAACCACATTTTTGAACCGTCAACAGAACATCTCGCCAACGCCTGCTCAACAAACGAGCGGGGCATAAGCGTTACCTCGTCAAGCAAAACTCCCGCAAGAGTCATGCCCTGAATAAGAGCGGCGGAGCTTTCATCCTTGCCGCCGAAAAGCCAGAAGCGATTTGTTGACCCGCCATATGTAATCTCGATAAGATTCTGCGAAAGCTTTTCGCAGCACTCAAAACCGAGTTCACGAAGCACGGGAAGAATAACCGTAACAACATTGCGGCGAAGCGAGGCTATCGTTTTTCCGCAAAGAGCAAAAGAACGGTCAGAAAACGCAGAAAATGCCCATGCAACAAACGAAACAGACATGCAGAGTGTTTTGCCCGAACGAACCGCGCCGTCGCATATAACCGCATCGTAACCGTTCATAGGACTTTCCGGCATCCACCAGCACAAGGCTTTCATCTGTTTTTCGGAAAAGGCTGTAAAGTCCTGCTTTTTGCTCAAGACTCATCCTCCTCCGAAAGAAGCCTTGCGCCGTCGGAAAGAGCTTTGACGAAACTGCTCTGCGCGCCCTCATCATAACCGCCGATTTTCTCAAGACGTTCCAGAGCCTTCAATCTGTCAAAAAACTTGATTTCCAGCCCTCCGCCCTTGGGACGCTTGATATCGGAAACATTGAAAAGGTCGAGCCTTTCAATTTCTTCCGCGCTCATTGTTTCCTCGCAGAGCATCAGCTTCATTGCATCTGCAACCGAACCGAACGCAAGGCGCATAAGCCCTCTTTCAACGGAGCTGACTGCTCTTTTCTCCTTTTCGAGCCTTGATATCTCCGACCTGATATCCTCTCTTGCAAGAAGCTTTGCCGCATTTCTCTGCGGCATAACGGAAAATCCTGCTCTTGCCGCACATCCTCTTGCATCTCCGCCATCTGCATAGTAAAAACAGAACAGCTTTTCTTTTTCGGTTAATCCTTTTTTCAAAAAATCTCTCCTTTCGAGGGACATCTGTCCCTCAACCTAAGTGAGAACACGGCATTTTTGCAACCCAAAAATGTTTCATTTTTGAAATTAACATTTTAAATTATCAGTCGATTTCTTCCGTTTTTATGCGTTTTTGACTATATATGTCCGTTTTTCTCTGTTTTTACCGAATATTTTATTTTATTTAAAAATTTCTTGTTTTTGCTTGACTTTATCCGTTTTTGGGTGTACGATTATTAAGTAAAAATTATTTTTGATTGCGTGGTGAAAATTTTGGGCAGTTCCGATATTCCCAACCCTCGAAGTAGAAAATCAACTACATATAACCGCATGACGGAGCTGTCAACGGAATTTTCAGAGTGATTTATAACTAAATCGCTTTCCTTTGTTTGTGCTGTCTTTGCGGTAAGCGAAAGGCGGCGTTTTTTTATGGAAAACTTTGAAATTATTCTTGCCGACATTATTGAAATGATTAAAAAGGGTGAAATTTCCGCTCTGCGTGACTGTCTGACGGAAATCAACGTTGTTGATACCGCTCTGATAATCGAAGAACTCGAGCTCAAAGAAAAGCTCTTTGTGTTCAGGGTTTTGCCCAAGGATATTTCGGCAGAGGTTTTTGCTTATCTTGAACCTGAAACACAGACAGACCTTGTTAAAAAGATAAACGATACCGAGCTTGAAATTCTGCTCGATGAGATGTTCCTCGACGATACGGTTGACTTCCTTGAGGAGATGCCTGCAAGCGTCGTAACAAGAGTTCTTGCCCACTCCGACCCCGAAACAAGAAAGCTCATCAACAGATTTCTCAAATATCCGGATGACTGTGCCGGCAGTATTATGACAATCGAAATGGTGCATCTGCGCACAAGTCTTACCGCGGCAGAAGCCATCGATAAAATAAGAAAAACAGGTATAGACAAAGAAACTGTCTACACCTGCTATTGCATTGATAAAGAACATCATCTTCTCGGAAGTATCCCCCTTCTTTCTCTCCTTCTTTGCGATAAGGATACTCTCGTCGGAGACATCATGGAAGATGATGCACAGCTTATTTCCGTCAACACTCTCGATGACCGTGAATACGTTGCGGATATTGTTAAGAAATACGACCTTCTGAGCGTGCCCGTTGTTGATAACGAAAACCGACTTGTCGGTATCATCACCGTTGACGATATCGTTGACGTTATCGAAGAAGAAACCACTGAGGACTTCGAAAAGATGGCTTTGCTTGCTCCTTCAGATGATGAATATCTCAAAACAGGAGTTTTTAAGCTTGCAAGAAACAGAATTCTCTGGCTTCTCATTCTTATGATTTCGGGAACCTTTACAGGCAAAATCATTGAAGGCTACGAAACACTGCTTTCGGGATTTGTTGCTCTGACTGCTTCAATGCCCATGCTAATGGGTACGGGCGGTAATGCAGGCAGTCAGGTTTCAACTCTTATCATCCGCGGTCTTGCGGTCGGTGAAATCGAAATCAAGGACTACCTAAAAATTGTTTTCAAGGAACTGCGTGTTGCCGCAATTTGCGGCGGAGTGCTTGCGATTGCCAATATATTAAGAATGTACTTATTCAGCGAAGGCACTCTTTCCGTTTTCCTTGTTGTTTCTCTTGCGATGTTCTGCGCAATAGTTGTTGCCAAGCTCATCGGCTGTTCACTTCCGATATTTGCAAAAATAATCAAGCTCGACCCCGCACTCATGGCTGGACCGATGATTGCAACCCTCGTTGATATTGTTACTCTTGTAATTTATTTCGGTCTCGCAAAAGTATTTTTATTATAAAAACAAAAAGGCTTGCATCTCTGCAAGCCTTAATTTTTTATTTTTTCTTGGACATTCCTCTCTGAATTGCCTTGATAACCTCAACAATGGGTATAACAAGGAACGCAAGACCGATTGAGATTGCATATGCCTTGATGTCAAGGTGTGTGAAGTCGAACATATCTGCAAGGAAGGGAATTTCGATGATTGCTGTTGTAAGAACAAGTGAAGCAAGCATTGCGCCGTAAAGAACCCAGTTGTGTGACTTCTGAGCAAATGACATGCCGAGAACAGAGCCTCTCTGTGAGCGCATGTTGAACGAATGGAAGATTTCGCACATTGACATTGTAAGGAATGCCATTGTCATACCTTCGCCGCTTTCGATGGGATGGAAGAAATCGAGAACGCCTGTTTCAAGATATTCACCGATGAAGAAGGCAGCGAGTGTAAGAATTGTAACAAGAAGACCCTGATAGAATACGTCGAATCCCATACCGCCTGCAAAAACGCCTTCTTTGCTGTTTCTGGGTTTTCTCTGCATGATATCTCTTTCGGGCTTTTCAAGACCGAGAGCAAGTGCGGGAATACTGTCTGTTACAAGGTTGATGAAAAGAAGATGAACGGGTTTAAGGATTGTAAATCCGAGAATTGTTGCTGTAAAAATCGAAAGAACCTCGGAAAGGTTTGAACCGAGAAGGAACTGAATAGCCTTTCTGATGTTATCGTAAATTCTTCTGCCTTCTGAAACTGCGGAAACGATTGTTGCAAAGTTATCGTCTGCAAGAACCATGTCTGCAACGTTCTTTGTAACGTCTGTGCCTGTGATACCCATGCCGACACCGATATCTGCACTCTTGATCGAGGGAGCATCGTTAACACCGTCACCGGTCATAGCGGTAATCATACCCTTTGCACGCCATGCGTTAACAATTCTTGTCTTGTGCTCAGGCTGAACACGGGCATAAACTCTGAATTCAGTAACTCTCTCAGCGAAATCCTCATCGCTGATTTCGTCAAGCTGTGCACCTGTGATAGCATTTGACTCATCTTCGATAATACCGAGCTGCTTTGCGATTGCAACGGCAGTGTCCTTATGGTCACCTGTAATCATGATGGGAGTAATGCCTGCCGAACGGCACTCCTCAATAGCTGCCTTTACCTCAGGACGGGCAGGGTCAATCATGCCTGTAAGACCGATGAATACAAGATTGTTTTCGAGTGCTTCGGGGGCAAAATCAGCGGGAGCTGCATCATAGCTTCTGTATGCAACTGCAAGAACACGGAGAGCCTGGTCTGCCATTCTCTTGTTATCGGTGAGAATTGCAGCTTTAATGTCATCTGTGAATTCAACAACTTCGCCGTTAATAAGAGCGTGTGTGCACTTCTTGAGAATTTCATCGGGTGCACCCTTTGTATACTGAACAATACCGTCAGCAGTATTGTGAACGGTTGACATCATCTTTCTGCCCGAATCAAAGGGAGCTTCGCCGATTCTGGGTGCATTTGCAACAAGGTCGTTCTTGTTGAAGCCGAGCTCGTTTGCATAGTAAACAAGAGCAGCTTCTGTGGGTTCGCCCGTAACAACACCGTCAGAGTCGATTGAAGCGTCGCAGCAAAGAGCCATTGCCTTTGCAATAAGAGCCTCGTTGTCGCCGTAATGGTCAACAACAGTCATCTTATTCTGAGTAAGAGTTCCTGTCTTATCGGAACAGATAATCTGAGCACAGCCGAGAGTTTCAACTGCGGTAAGCTTTCTGATGATAGCGTTCTTCTTCGACATGTTTGTAACGCCGATTGAAAGAACGATTGTAACAACAGCGGCAAGACCTTCGGGAATAGCCGCAACAGCAAGTGAAACGGCAACCATGAAGCTTTCAAGGAAAACATTGAAGCTTAAGCCTTCGCCGAAATATGCGGTAATAACCTGGAACGCAAGGAGAACAACGCAAATGCCGAGAACAAGGTAGGTAAGGATTTTTGAAAGCTGTGAAAGCTTGATCTGAAGAGGTGTCTGACCCTCTTCTGCCTGTGCAATAGCATCGGCAATCTTACCCATTTCGGTATCCATACCGGTTGCAACAACAACAGCTTTGCCTCTGCCGTAAACAACGGTTGAACCCATGTATGCCATGTTCTTTCTGTCGCCGAGAGGAACTTCGCCGTTATCTCCGCCCATGAGAACATTTATAAGCTTATCAACGGGAACAGATTCACCCGTAAGAGCTGCTTCTTCAATCTTCATGCTTGCACATTCAAAGATACGGCAGTCTGCGGGAACAGCGTCACCTGCTTCAAGAACGATAACGTCACCGACAACAAGGTCTTCGCTTCTTACGGAAACGAGCTTGCCGTCACGAATAACTTTAGAGGTTGCGGCACTCATTTCTTGAAGAGCTTCAATTGCGGCTTCCGCCTTGCTTTCCTGAACAACACCGAGAACTGTGTTGATAACAACAACAACCATGATAATGATTGTGTCTGTGGGAACGGTAATTCTTCCCGCTTCAACCCATTCTGTAATTGCCGAAATAACTGCGGCAACGATAAGGATGATAATCATCGGGTCAGAAAGCTGTTCAAGTACACGCTGGAACATTGTCTTTTTCTTACCTTCGGCAAGTTTGTTTTTGCCGTTTTCGGCAAGTCTTTTTTCTGCTTCGGCGGTTGTTAAACCGTTATCGGAGCTTTTGACATGAGAAAAGACATCGCCAATCTGTTCGAGATAGAACTTCATCAAATTCAATCCTTTCAAATTTTTTCTGATAAATATAAAAACCTCCGGCAGAGAACGGCAAAATTCTCTGTCAAAGGTCTTGCTTCCAAAAAGCTGGGTGCCTGCCAGATGCATAAGCAACGGTTGTTGACAGACTGCTCGGGAAAATCCCGTAAGCTACTCCCCTTTAACTTGTTGATATATTTTACCACACACTTATTTTATTGTCAATAAATTTATATCCACAAAACCGATGTTGCAAGCAACATCTGACCCGAATAATACAGAATCATGTTTGCGGTTTTCTTTTTGATATCCTGTCCGCCCGTGAAAAAATCACTTGCAAGAACTATATCCGATGCTGCAAACAAAGCTGCGCCCGCTCCGACTGCAAGGGCAGATACTATGCCGCTTCCCGAAGAAACGAGCATATATCCGAGCGTAACCGCCTTAACAACCATTATCATAAGCGCAAAACTGTAAATTAAAACCGGAACGCTGAATTTTCTGAGTTTAAGTCCCAATATTCTCATAAGAACATTCACCGCAACGCAGAGAATTGCAGCTGCAACAAGCTGAATCGCAAGCGTATTTGGGGGAAGAACAAATTTCTTTTCTGCATTTGCAAACGAAACAATATAAAGCACATGGCCTGCAAGAAAACTGATTCCTCCGAGTGCGTAGTTGACAATTGCATTGCCGAGTTTCGGGTAAACATGAAGAAATACATCACCAAAGAATGAACAGACAAATGCTGCTGTCATGGTGTTGAACACCAAGCCACTCTCTGAATTATACTGCAACACAACTGCCGTGATGACAAAAATCAGCGAACACATTGACTTGGAAAGAAGTGTATTCCATCCGATTTTCGGATACATAATTTTAATATAATGTCTGAGGGTAATAATTTCCGCTATAAACAAAACCGCAATCACAATAAATGATTTCATCTGTCACACCTCATAAAACTCACCTAGAACCTCCGCAAGCTGAATACAGATTCCTTCATATAAATATGCTTCGTATTTTTCCTTCTGCAGAAGGTTTACAGAATCGTTATTGCTGTTTGTTATTGCGGGAAACTGTTGCTGGCCTGAACCGCTCAGACGGATAAGGTCTGTTTCCTTGTATCCCATGGCTATTACAGAATCCATTGCGTTTCTTAAATCAAGACATTCGCCCTCAACCTCTTTTATCAGATAGTTAAGAAGATAAATTTTTTCAAATTTGGGAACAGTGTTTGAAAAGTTAACAAGGATTGAAAGCTGCTGTTCCCATGAAGAAACCTTTATCCTTTCTTCCGAAACGGTAAACGCTGTGTTTTTGCCGGTTATATCTTTGGTGTAAAGTCTGTTCAACTCTGCAAAAATATCCATAAGTGACAAGATATCGCTTCTTATCTGACCGTATTGCGTAAGACATGAATTGACTTGATTAAGCGTAAAACTCAATCTGTCTGCGTCGGCAACAATTTCATCATCCAGAAGATGTTTTACATTTTCAACGGCAGTTATCGATTCTGTCCACCGTGCAATGATTGACGGCTGAAAATCAGTCAGAAGAATGGGATAGTTTTCGTTGAAGTCACATCGCAACGAAAGATATAAAGAAAGTGCCTCGGCTTCATCTGTCCTGATATCTTCAATTAATTCCAACGCCTGCGAAAATTCACCCTTTTCGGCTTTGCTTTGAGATATGGCAAAATACAGACTGTTTTTGCAGGCAAGAAAAATAATCAATAAAGCAGAAATGGCGCAGATAACCGCAACCGCAACGATAAGTAGCTTTTTGCTGCGATTCTGAACTGTGTTATTCTGTTTTACGCTTTTTCCTGCCATAAAACACCTTATATGTTATTAATATAAATGGTTACATTTATCCATTATCAATTTATTATAGCACAACCCCCGAAATAATTAAATAGTTTTATCTGAAAAAATTTTTTGAAAAAATATCAAACAAATGTTTGCAATTTACGAACATTTGTGCTATAATACCTTCGAGAGAGTAAATTCCATACAGAAAGAGGTAAAAATATGAAGCCGATAACACCTATCCAGCAAAAGATTTATGAATTTCTTGTTGAAACGGCAAAAAACGGCATGACCCCGAGCGTGCGTGAAATCGGTGCGGCAGTCGGACTGCGCTCAACATCATCGGTTCAGGCAAACCTTGACGCACTTGAAGCAGCAGGCTATATTCAAAGACCTCCCATGCTCAAAAGATGCATCAAAATTGTTGGTCAGGCTGATAATGTAACTCATGTTCCCCTTCTCGGTACTGTTACCGCAGGTTCGCCCATTCTCGCCGTTGAAGAAATCGAAGGCTATCTTCCCTTCTCAATGGTCGGTGCACAGGATAAAGAGCTTTTCGCACTTAAGGTAAAGGGCGAAAGTATGATTCAGGCAGGTATTCTTGACGGTGACATTGTTATCGTCGAAAGAACCCCGACAGCGAGAAACGGAGAAATGGTTGTTGCACTCATTGAAGATTCCGCAACGGTTAAGACATTTTACAAAGAAAACGGTCATTTCAGACTTCAGCCTGAAAACGATACCTATGAACCCATTATCGTTAATGAGGTTATCATTCTCGGCAAGGTCATAGCAAGCTACAGATATTATTGATAAACAAACCAACCCACCTGTATATTGCACAGGTCCGTAAAAAACGTACAATGAAAAAAACACCCTCCTATGGTAGAATTAAAGGAACTACCATAGGAGGAATTTTTATGCCCAGAAGTTACAGACACATCAAGCAATATGAAAAAGAAATAAAAGAATTAAGA
>JAZSDF010000071.1:0-72466 GCA_045531035.1 Acutalibacteraceae bacterium
TCGCTATATTTATTTTGTGAAACATATGGTTCAGATTTCTTTGTCAAAATTAATTTTTAAAAGAATAAAAATGTACAAAAGAAATTTGAAAAATTTTAATCATAAAGGTTATTATATCGGTAATGAATCATTTGATGATATCACAAAAAGTGATATTAAAGATGCAAAAAAAAGTTATAAAGCAAGTCTAAAAAAATATAGAGCTTTAGTTAAAATCTCTCCCCAAAACGAAGCATTAATAAGCATTAAAGAAATTAAGGAAGATATAGGACTTGAAGATCTGTTAAAACAGTTAGAGCGCATTGTTTCAACATACGAAGAAAGTTATCCTAAAATCGTAAATAATGGTTATAATATGCCATTATGGCTAAGAATAATTAATGGTGCTATAGAGACTGTCTCTTTTGCATTGTTGATTTATGGTTTTTTGGATTATTTTGGATTTTGGAATACTATTGTAAGTAGTGTTCAAAATATATTTTAAGGTGGATAGAATAGATGAAAAGAATTAAACCGAGATTCCTCACAGTCAAAGAGATGAGAGAAATTATGTTAAAAGGCGAGGATATGCCTACCGCTATTTTTTCTGCCCAAAAGAAAGACTATATAGTTAAACCTCGAGGCACCATATTCGGAAAACCTGATAAGAAAAGGAATCGACGCGTGAAACCATGAGAATAAAAAAACTCCTAAAACTTGTATCTAGCAAAGAACTTAGTAGTATTTTAGATGCATATAAACCAGAACAAATCGATTGTATGCCTCTTACAGAAAAAGATCTGTATCGATATTATGAAGATTTTACCGATGAGTTGTTGACATTCGTTAGAAAAATGTCAGACGACAATGTGTTTCTTTTGGGTAATGAGGCGAGAGCAATGTTTGGGCATTTGGCCGATTACAGATTGAATTCCAAAGAAAAAAAGAATCTGCAAGATGCATATGGGCATTTTAGAAGATTAAATTTAGATGTTTTGAAAATTTTGTGTAATGAATTAGACAAGACATTTATAAAATATCTTAAAAAGCATTATCAATATGATTTTCGTAACACTCGAAAAGATTTTTTGTTTGAGTATTCAGAAAAATATTTCGATGCACAAAGAGCATATTTAAAGGCACAAATAGATGAGCGTGCAGGAAGCGATAGGCTTTCTGGAAATATAATTTTCGAATACCATGAAGCAGCGAAAAAATATTTAGAACTGTTTATTTTCATTGAAGATAAGTATAAAGATTTAGAAAAAGTAAAAAGAACACTTATCTTAAAGTATTCTGTAAGTTTTATTATATCGGTGTTAGGCATAGTTTTGTCTTTTTTGCCAACAAATTAAAAAATGGAACTGAAAAAAGTCTGAAAATTATCCGAGATTTGTGAAAGGCGAATCTCGGATAATTTTATGAAGAGTCTCCCTTTGATGTAGTTTTCAGCGATAACAGGAAATAAAACAGGTCTTATTCAGTTTCTATAAATATAAACTAATATGCTTTTTCGATATTTATAAACTCATCCTATTTCACAGCCAATGTAGCAAAATACTGCGGATAGTATTTGCCGATTTCGTTTCCGCCTTCTCTGTCACGGTCTTCATATAAATCTTTGAGTATAAAACCTGCTTTTAACTGACCGCCGATTTGTTCATCTAATGTATGGCTGAACTGTACACCGTCACCGTTTGCAATCATTGCTTTTCGTTTTTCTTCAGACATTTTGAGCGGGTTAAAAGGCAACGGATTAACCACTTTCAAAGGCTCATCCTCTTCAAATAAATAATTGATGCCATTATCCATACCCGCAAGTAATCTGCCACCATTTTTGAGTACACGGTAACATTCATTCCAAATATGATAAACATCTTCAACATAACTGTTGGAAACAGGATGGAAAATTATATCAAAACTTTCATCTTCAAAGGGAAGCGTTTTTGACATATCACCTTTCATAATGTCAACATTGTATCTTTCTCTTTCAGCCACTATTCTATCTGCTTCGAGTTGCTTGTCGGAATAGTCAAACACAGTACATTCTGCACCAAGTTTTGAGAATACGGGTATCTGCTGACCGCCACCACTTGCAAGTCCTAATACTTTTTTACCTTCCAAATCACCAAACCACTCGTGAGGAACGGTAATGCAAGGTGTAAGGTAAACTTCAAAATTATCTGCAGTAGTTTTTTCGTATTCTTCGTGACTTATGGGCAACGACCATTCGCAACCATCTTCTGCCCACGAATCCCATGTTTCTGAATTTATTTTAGTATAATCAATCATTTATTTCACCTCAAAATATAATATACTTGCCTCTGTACCGTCACCGAAAGGCTCATCGCCTATGCAAAGCTCAAAATTACTGTCATACATCTTTGCAACTTTATTCCATAAAACAGCACTTGCAATATTATTCTTGTGATACTTTATGTGCCAAAATCCTTTATGAATATTAAAAATCTGTCTGACAGCTTCTGTTGCTACTCCTTGTCGTCTGAAATTATACGAAACAAAGAACTCCGCTATTGACCAATCAATAGGCCTTTCACATTCTTTGTACTTATTAATCAAAGCAAACCCTGCAAGAATTTCATCAACATAAATAAAATAGGCATGTCTGCTTTCTTCTGTGAAATAGTTGTTCAAATATTTATAACCGAACAAGCCGTTACTATTGAATTGTCTTTTATCGTACTGTGAAAACTCATAGTTATATTTTTCAAGAAGATTTGCAAGGGTATCTTTTTCGCTCAATGTTACTTTTTTGATTGTTGTATTCATTGCACTTGTGACTCCTATAAAAAATTAAGGCACCTCCGAAAATACGGAGATGCCTGTAAGTTCAGAAAGATATTTTACATCAATCGCAAACGGACAAAACGGCTCTCCAAGTCATAAGATTAAGATTCATCATCATTTTGTCCACCTGCCTTTCAGTAATTCTTTATAATTATACTCTTCTGTACCAAGAAAGTCAATATTTTGAAAGCGGTGTTATGTATAAATTAGTTCAGTTGTAACAATCTCTCGTGCCCTTGCTTCAATATTCAGCATACGGCATATCCATTCCCATTGATTGTTTTCTTTCAGTTTTTCAGTAACGCCTTCGGCTTCTTTCATCTGCTCAATAAGAGTATTAAACATATCTCGTGCCTGATTTTCAATATCTGCACAGTGCTGATAAAGTTTACCTTGACTAAGCAGCAAACTAAAAAACACCTTCTTATGCTTTTCAAGATAAGACTTATACATCATTCCCCATTTGCCAAGTGTTACGGCTATTTCTTCAGGTGGTAAGACAAGATTCGGGATGAGGTAGTCGCCAACTCGTCGGTAAGTGATAGAATTTTTGTTTGACATAATAACATCCTCCTTATTTTTCACTCTTATCAATGATTTTCAGTAACAGTTCATCAACATCCTCTGTGAGTAAATCCTCTGACAAAAGCATATTACGAAATTCATTCATGCCGTTGATAAGTGAATTGCACTCAAAATCCGTAAACTTGATTTTTGTTTTTCTGCTCATAAAAAATGACCTCCTGTTATTTGGTAGCTTCATTCTACCTTATAACAGGAGGTTAGTCGAATGTGTGGATTTAAATATAAAGAAAAAGAGAGAAAAGCAATCGAACTTTTCTCTCTAATCTTCGACTCATCGCAATGCTCGTACTATTAGGTTAGTATCCTTAAGAGTAAGGTGTATTTGTGGCTCTTTTTTAGTCATTAAAGAAGATTGATATGAAAGATTGCCCTTAATCATAATAACTTTTTATACATAAAAGTGCCGAAGATAAATAGAAATCTCATCGGTGCTTTTCATTGATTATGCAGTCTAGTTTCAAACAATCACTTGGTTGTTATTAATCTTTATCAATCACAAAACTAGACTCTGATTAATTGTTAACCATATTTTGTCAAATTGTTTTGGCTTATTTCTTATACTCAAAAACGAGCCAATCTTTGATTCTTGTGAAGTCTTCTTTTTGTTTAATAGATAAGCTGTCATCTCCAAGCCGTTGATACAAAGCAGTTTTTAAGCGCTCACAGTATCCAACCTTAGAAACAATCTCTTGTACCGTAAAGAGGTGTAACCAAGGATGACCTGCAGCTTGCTCAACTACGAAATCATATGCTTTATCGTATTGGTTTAAAATTTGGTAAATATAAACCATAGCATAACTAATTTCCTGTTTTACTTTATGCTCATCTTTGCCTATCTTTGCTCCTGCTAGAATGAGTTCATCTAAGTTCTCTTCCCAAAAATCCTGTCCCATTTGAACAACATAATCAGCTTTACAATGCCCGCTTCCTAATACATCAAGGTAATAATTATAAGCTTCTCTATTTAGTAATTGCTCTTTAGCGATTATTTCTTTTGCCTTTTTGTTTGTTTCTACTGCTGTCTTATTTATTTGATCTTCCTTATCACGTAGAGATTGCTCTTTCCGTCCCAATTCCTGAGCCTTTTTGGCAATAATTTCAAGTTGCTTGTGATATTCTGTTTTCAGTTCGTCTACCAAACTCAGGATAGGGTCATTTTTCTCCGCAGTACAAGGCTCGATATCGTCATCAAGTTGCAAGTAGTAATGCTGAGCAACATATCCCCGCAAAACATTGCCCCCTTTGGACATTTCAACACCTTTCCAAATCTGTTTTCCGTCAATATCCGTAAGTGCAGAATATGTTGACGAACAAATGAAAATCGTTCCGATCCCAACAGCACCGCTGAATTTACAGGCAAGATTTGTACTGTTGCCAATCCAAGCAATGCCAAATTCATTCTCAGCATCTTCTTGTTTCTCTTTACCTTTCATTCCAACTTTTGACAGTGTGATTTCTCCTGTATGCACGCCAATACCACACGAAATTCTGTGCTTAAATTCTCGATCCAAGATAGGATTCAGCAACTTGTCAACCGATGTCGTGATGTATCTTGCAGCACGGACAGCTTTGTCTTCAGATTTTCCATCTGTATCATCGATAAAGACAGCAAGAACTCCGTCACCCATAAAATCTCTTACAACGCCACCAGAATATCGAATTGCTTGTACCACAGTTCGAATATAGCTCCGATATATTTTTACCAATTGAGCGGCATTAAACTTTTCCGGAAGCTTCGTCGATCCACGCATATCCACAAAAAGGACTGATGCCTTGCCACAATAAATCTTATTTGAGTCAGTAAGATCACTTGTTAATGGCAGTTGGTCGGACATGACAGCTTGTAGCACCTCAGATGAGACTATCCTTTCGATAGCTGTAGACAGTAGCTCAACCTCAGATTTTATAATTTTATCTTCACACATATAGATTCTCCTGAGATCATTGACCTGACTCTAGATAATATCCATCTCCATTACTAGCAGCGGCAAACCGTATTCCGCCACCTTTACTGGACGGCCATTCGTTTTTAACTTTTTTAGAAACTTTAACTTTATTTTCGACTTTATTTGCATAGTGAGATGCTACATTAATACAATCGCCAAATGCTTTTACATCATAGGAATCAGCAATCCCTATCTTTGTAACAATCACACTATCAAATGTGACTCCCACACCAATATTAATGGCTGGTCCAAGATTTTCTTCCTGGACAATTCGATTTATAACTGTCTCCCGAACAGTTAGCATATCTCTACCGCACAAACCGGCATTTTGAACCGCCAAGGTTTTCACCATGTTATTCTCTTCACGTGCAGCTTGTCCGCCCCAGAATACCATGAGGCCGTCGCCCATAATATCAATTACTTTTCCGTGATAGTGTCTGACAACTTCCAATAATGCCGTAAGAAAAACATGCATTGTCAGAAACGTCTTTTCAGGTCCAACTTGCTGCGCACGTTGAGTAGATCGTCTCATATCTACGAAAAGAACTGCATAATTCTCTTTGTCATATGAACCAAATTCAAGCTTATCAGCTTCAAATCCTGGGATTACATCAGAAATAGCATCAGCACTATGCTCAAACATTCTCTTCTCAAATTGTATGTTTTTTTGAGCCAACTTAAAGTGCTTCATTGTGCTTTTATAAACCGCTGGAACATCAATGGCCATAATAATCCTCCTTATACTACTGAAAACAAGAATAGAACACAAATAACCCCAATGGCCATCAAGGAAGCCGAAAAGGATCGTATAGCCCATTTATATGTAGCGCTTTTTTGTCTATTGATGTCATTAAGTTTGTAAAGTTCTGCAGCCATATTAACGATCATATCTTCGTCGCTCATAGACAGGACATCCTCTTTATATTCATCAAAAGAGTATTCCTTGGTGGATTGAGGCAGAAACCATTTTGACTTATATCCGATCCTCGAGGCGTGACTACGAATTGTCAAAAGTCCAAAAGCAAATACACCGATGATGCTTACCACAAGCACAGTGGTCGCAATGATGAGCGATACCCCTTGCCAACTACAAGGTTTCACAAGAAATATAAGCTCCTCAATAGGTTCATAACAAGCAAAACCACCCATAATAATGGCAACAACTGCAGCCATTATTATGGACACTTTTGTATCTGACAGTTGGATATAAGATGAGATATCAGAAATAGCACTAGATAAAAAAGATTGCTTAGATTCAAGCGTTTTCTTCTCAGTGTTTTCGCCAACGGTATTTTCCATTTGTATTACTCCTTTGTTGATTCGTTGAACTAATTATATCACAAGATACTTGTTGTTTAAACATGCTGCTACAAAATTAAAGCATAAGTCGCATTTGTTATAAATGTTACTTATGCTTTGACATGTGCACTCAACCACCAATAAAATTAAGTACTGTATGAATACTCGCACCAACAATAAAAACCTTGAAATGCTTATAAATCAAGCACTTCAAGGTTTTTCTTTTTTATTTTTTATTTTTCGGAATGTCCTGTTATGTCCTCTATTAACGCATGTTTCCCCTTAGAATTCAAGTCAAATTCACGTCAAAAAAGCCGAGAGGATGTCCCGAAATATTGTACCATTCTCTCGGTTGGCTTGTGTTTTTCTTATTTGTTAAGCGAAATTATCAGTTCATCCATAGCATCAAGAATTGTGCCTGCTGCCTTGGGACCGAGAGAGTTTGTTTCCTCATAATGTTTTCTACCGGACCCATCAACAGCATTGTTGAAATACGGCAGCCACTCATGAAGATAAAAATCATTCTCGGGAATTATATATCCCAATTCGTCGTTACACAGACCAAGAACAAAATTATGCTCGCAGCGTGACATCTCCGAAAGAGATTTGTAATACGCCTCTGTGCCGTTTGCTGATTCCTCTGCAGAAAGGAAGCTGCCGCTTTCCAGCTCAGGCGAAAGCTCACCGGGAATCATATAGACACCTATCTGTTTGTTGCCGAGCTCCATATAAGATACTTCGGATATGATTGAGATGTTTCTGTCTTTATCCTTTGCAACATCGTTGTTGAGAACACCGAGAAAACGCACAAGCACCAATGCGGTGTTGTCGCATTTTATTTCTGTTGCTTCGGTTTTAATATTGATTGCAGGATCAAGAGCAATTTCGTTGTCTATGCTCATAACAACTTCGCCCACATCCTTGCCGAATTCCTTGACATATTCAAGACCAAGCTCAAAGTTACGCAGAACATCATCAAGCTTTTCGCAGGTGATAAGTCCTCCGATAGCTCCGTTTACGAATATGACGTTTGCACCGCCCGTTTTTTCAACCATTTCTTTTTCCATATATGCAGGAAAATCTGCGCTGACAACGGTTGTTCTTGCGCCGAGACACTCGGCATGGCATGCAAAATTAACTATATAAGTATCGTCGCTGCCGTCTGCAGGGTCAAAGCGGATTCTTGTTATTGTTGCATCGTAGTCAATAGGGGTTCTTGTATCCGTCAGAAGTCCCTCTGATTCCGCTGTACCGAAATACAGACCACCGTCTTTTCTTGCATCGTATGCGGCAATAATCGCTTTTGCCGTCAATTCTTTGAGGTGGTTCATAAAATCCTCGTTTTTACCGTCCGAGAGGAAGTTCTTGCCCCAAAGGCCTTGAGTGTCAATAGCGGAATGGGTATGGGTCGCGCAGATGTTGATTGATTTGAGATTCGGAATTTTGCCGCTTTCGATAACAATTTTTCTGATATCGTTGATATCCTTGCGGCTGATTCCTACGCAGTCAATCGCACAGATAACAACTCCGCCTCTGCCGCTGTTATCGTCAAGATAAACAGCCTTGGCATACATATCGTCAAGAACCGATTTTGCAGGATTATTTGTGTTGTAGCCTGCTATATAATAAGTTTCTTCCGTAATATCATCGGGAGTGAGAACTTCTTTTGCAAAGCCGGCAGTCCATTTTTTGCCGTTATAAGAAAACACCTTATCGCCCTTAAGCATATATTTTGATGTTTCCTCAACAGTTGTATATGTTGAATTCGGAACAAAAAGAATTATCAAAGAAAGTAAACCCGATATTATCCCTCTGAACAATTCAGGAAGTTTAAGAAAACGAAGAATTTCCATTTTATATTACCCCCAGACCTCAAGAAGTTCAAAGAATGCTTTTGAGAAAGCCGTACCGCTTTTTGAACCCGTTGAAACGGTTTCTTCGTAGTGACCCTCATCGCCCGACGAACTGTAATCATTATCGGGAACGATATAACCTACCGCATCGTTGCAAAGACCGAAAACAAGAACTTCATCGTCTTCGCCAAAGCAGGTTGCAATTCCTTCATATGGATATTCGGTGCCGTTGAAAGCTTCATCAGCTGAATAAAATCCGCCGTAAACAAGCTCAGGAAGAGCTTCACCCGGAGCCTCGATAATCTTTATATTCTTACCGATTTCGACATAACCGATTTCACTTGTGAGATATACCTTGCCGTTTTCCTTGAAGGCTTTTACATTGCAAAGACCTGCACTCTCCGCAAGAAGGAAAACGAAATTGTTGACCTCAAAATCAACCTGAGCGTGTCTAACGTTAAGGATAGGTTCAACAGTTTCGCCTTTTTCTGCAAGCTCATAAAGAATATCCGCAACAATGTTGCTGTATTCTTTCATCTTTTCAAAGGATGTGAGCTCTTCGGAAATTCCGTTTTCAACGCCCATGTCGGCATGAATTGCTCCGCCGATTGCACCCTGAACGAAGATAAAATCAACATTCTTTTCGGTAGTTACTTCTTTTTCTATGTAGTACGGATAATCACCTGAAATTTCTGTGTTGCTCCAGCCCAGATTAATGGGATGTGCACCGAAATTGGCTATATAAATCTCTTTTTTGCCGTCTACATTCGGTACGAAACGGAAAAGGTGAATTTTATCGTCAATTGAATAGGGGGCTCTTCCATCATAGAACAGTTCGGGGCAGACTTTTGATGAATAATAAAGCGTGCCTTCAGAGCGATTATTATACGCTTCTCTTATTGCATCGGCGGTTTTCTGAACTACCGAATCAATATATTCCTGATTTCTGCCGCTCTTGGGAATATTGCCCCAGAGACCCTGAGTATCAATTGCGCTGTGGTTATGAGTTGAACCTACATCAACGCTGACGAGTTTGCCGTCACCGGTAATATCTGCAAGCTTTTCACGGATAACCTTGATGTCGTTATTCATAAAACCAACGCCGTCAATCCACGCAAATGCCGCCGCACCTCTGCCTGAATTATCATCAAGCACCACTGCCCTTACGCACAAATCATCAATGACTCCCGTTGCCTCCTGCGCAGGAAATTTGAGAAATCCGCCGAGGAAATATCTTGTTTCATCAATATCATCGGGGCTCAGAACCCTGCGTGCATAGCCTGCCGACCAGTATTCCGCACTTGCTTCATCAATAAAATCTGCATTGCCTTCAAGAAAATTTTCCGAAATTGCCGTAACAGGTCTTTCGTCATAGCCGATTTTGGTAAGGCTCTGAAAAACTGCGCCGAGAAGAGTGGGCAGACCCATAAGCACCGCCATAATTGCTGAAATCCATCTGATTACAACTGCCATTTTCATTACTCCTTTATTTTATATATTCTGCAGATTTTTAAGCTCTGCACGGATATTGACATCATTTGAAATTTTCGCTGGCATTGCCTCATATTTTTCAATAAGTAAAAGCAATTCCGCAATAAGATTTTCATCATTTGTTTTTATATATTCAAATATCTTGTTCATAATATCGCACGAAACAAAATATTTCTCCGACCATTTAGTAAGTTCACAGCAAATGGGCAAATCCTTTTTGAGATATTCTCTGCATATATTCATTTTGCCAAGATAATCTTCCGCAAGTGCCATGGCGTTTTCTTTGTTACCTGATTTGAAGGCTTCTTCAATTCCGTCAAAAGCCTCATACATCCGCCTTGAATTTACATCTTTAAGGCACGAGGTATAAAGATGGTCGGCAAAAACAATAAAGTTATCGGCGTTTTCTTTTCCGACAACCTGCCTGATTGCACCCATCCAGGATTTCTGCGGGTCATAACTTTCGCTATCCCATAGATAATCCGCAAAGGTAATCAGCGGAATTTTTGAACACTCGGCATATTCCATACAGTTTGAAATAATACCCTCGGAATACTTGTATAAATCAGGGTCGCGGTTGATAATCGGTGAAATGTGCATTTCATTATACATCGAACAGTCATTTACCGGATAGTTATCCCAATAAAGCGGCTTATGATATGTGGCTTCAACAAATCTGACTGCCTCGGGACTTGTAAGTTCACGTGAACATATATCTTTGCCTGTCCAGAAAACAGAAACAAGCGGCGGAATATTTTTGCCAAGCTTTGAGATATAGTATTCATTGCCCTTGCCATGATATAGGGTAGGGCAAACGGTAAGACGGATTGACGAATCAATTTCTTTTAAAGCGAAGTAATATCTGTTTATAAGGTCGATATGAGCATTGACCGTTTCTGCGAAAGCTGCTTTATCATCATCAAAAGCAAGCTCTTCATCAATATCGTCAAGCAGCAGACCGAAACAACGTATTCCGATTGAATAAAGCTGTTTTGTTTTTTTCATAAGAGCGTAAAACTCTGCATCATCGGAATATTTCATTGAAAGCCCAGGCGCAACACACCAATAGAAATACATATAATATTCCGAGGCTTCATCAACAAGCTCTTTCAGCCTTGCAAGCTCATCTTCAGGATATTTCTCACGCCACTTTTCACGGTGATACAAGTCATCCTTCGGTGCGTAATAAACGGTGTTCATTCTGTTTTTTGCCATAAGTGCCATAACGGATTTACGGCTTTCATGGCTCCACGGTGTGCCGTAAAAGCCTTCGATATATCCTCTGACGGCAAACGAAGGTGAGCAGATGTATTCGCCGTCGGAAACGGAGCTTTCATCAATACGCCTTGCAAGGTCGCAGAGTGCATAAAATGCACCTTTTTCAGAAGAACAACATATTTTCACTTCTTTGCCCGAAACAGAAAGAATATATTTCTCGTCGGTAACTCTGTGAGCCTTTTCGCAGTAAACAGTACGCTTTATATTCTCATAAACAATTTCAATATTATAGTCGGTGTTGCCGAAAAGCTTTTCAAAAACTACTTCGGGATTTGATTTGCAATTCATATTAATCCCTCCTGGTATTTATAATACAATATTTTCATCTGATTTACAATTATTCAATCAGTAAATATTCCGCCTTGATTTTTGTGCGTTTTAATGATAGACTCATATCGGAAGTGATGAAAATGACTATAAGACCGTACAAGGAAAAAGACAAAGAAAATGTGCGTTTTGTTTGTCTCAACAGCGAGGGACCCTGCAAAAGCTCAAAAAGAGGAATTAATTTTGCACTTGCCGTTTATTGTGACTATTATATCGAAAACGAGCCCGAAAACTGCTTTGTTGCCTCCGATGAAAGCGACAGAGCGATAGGTTATGTTATATCGACAGAAAATTTTGATAAGTTCAAAGAAAGCTACATAAATACATATTATTCGAAAATTAAAAAATGGGAATACCGCCGCAGAAAATCGGCACTCAGAGCAATTGAATCACAAGAAAAATACAAAGCAGACTATCCTGCACATCTTCATATTGATATTCTTCCCGAATATCAGCATATGGGGCTGGGCACAAAGCTGATGGATGCACTTTGCGATAATCTTCGCGAAAAGAAAATCAAAGGCGTTATGTTCACCGTATGGCACAAGAATTATAGTGCAATAAAATTCTACGAAAAATATGGTTTTTCTCTTATCGAAACAAAGAAAACAACTCTTGTTTACGGATTAAAGCTGAAATAGAATTACCGACAAACTTCACAGTGAGGTTTGTCGGTTTTTGTTGTTCTCTATTTTATTTACTCCACGGACAGTCGGATATCCCAGCCGTTTTCTTCAAGAAGTTTTTCCGCTTCTTCTTCTGAACAGCCCAGAATTTCGGTAACTATCCCAATCATTCTTCTGCGGAGCTTTCTATTAGTCGGTTTAAGATTTATCATCAGATTTTCATAAACACAACCGCATTTTACCATAGATGAAGTTGAAATCATATTAAGAATTATCTTCTGTGCCGTTCCCGCCTTCATTCGGGTTGAACCCGTGATAACCTCAGGACCCGTATCGGCACAGATATCGATATCTGCCGCTTTGCCCAATTCTGTGTCGGGATTATTTGTGATTGAAAAAGCCTTTGCACCGATACTTTTTGCATAATTCACAGCAGAAATAACATAAACCGCCGAGCCCGACGCGGAAATTCCGATTAAAATATCTTTATTGCTGAAATTGCGGCTTTTCAAATCTTCAATGCCTGACTCGGAATTATCTTCCGCATTTTCAGCAGCCTTGAACATACATTTTTCTCCGCCTGCGATAATACCGTTGAACAGATCATAAGGCACACCGAAGGTAGGCGGACATTCAGCCGCATCGCACACGGCAAGTCTGCCAGAAGTTCCGCTTCCTATATAAAAAATTCTGCCTCCTGCTTTAATGGCATCGGAAACCGCATCACACACAATTGCAATCTGCGGCAAAGCGGCTTCAACAGCAATGGTTACCTTAGCATTTTCGTTATTGATTATTTCAAGTATTTCAAAAGTTGACATCTTGTCAATGCTGTATGTATCAGCATTTCTCATTTCTGTTTTAAGCATTTTCGCACAACCTTTTTGCAAGCAAAACCGCACCGTTTACCATAGGCTCATCCGAGAAAACGAGCGTAGCTTCACCCTCAATGTATTTCATAAGAAACGGAGATAATATTTCTTTTTGTTTGCACAATCCACCACAAACTACGATTTTATCACCGTAATTTTCCAAAGATTTTCGTGCACCGTTGATAATTTTTGCCGCCTCATAAGCATTGCGGTCTATGATTTTCGAAGCTGTTGAATCTCCGAGATTATATGCTTCAAAAACTACGGGTGCAAAGGATGCAACATATGCCGCACCGCCGCTGTATATTTCCGTAACGGATGATTCAAGGCTTTTTCCGAGTTTTTGCACAATAAGTTTCAGAATCGTTTCACTTCCGCCTCTGCCGTCAATAAATTCAAATGCTGAATTGAGTGCATCGGAGCCGAAATGAAATCCGCTTCCGCCTTTATCTATCATATAGCCCCAACCGCCTGTACGGTGAAGTTTTTCACTTGAACGGGCATAAGCAACAATACCCGTTCCCATAATTACGGCTGTTCCGCTTTCATTCTTCAATGCAGCCTCGAGTGCAAGGTCAATATCGCTTCCGCAGTCAAACGAGGCAAAGCCGAATTCAGACAAAAAATCATTAATAACCCTTTGATTTTCTCTGTTTTTTGCACCTGCAATTCCTGCAAAAACAGACATCCCGGCAAAAACCGAGCCATCACTTATTTTCATTATACCTTCTTTAAGAACGGCACAAGTGTTTTCAATGCCCTTATTGACAGGATTTGAATCGCCAAGCATCAATCTTCTGATTTCCTTTCCAAATGAATCCGTCAAAAGAAATTCGGTTTTTGTTCCTCCGCCGTCAATGCCTAAAAGATATTTTATATTTTTTTCGGTCATCAAAACCATCCCTATACCGTCTTTTATTTGTTTACGCATTGAAGCACCGCATTGCCGTCACGGCAAAAATCAACAGCGGTGATTGAAATATTATCAAGAGAAAATCTGAATTCATGAGGTTTAATCCCCAGAGCTGTGGGAATCAGATATTCAAGGAATCCGTGGTGGCTGAAAACCGCCACACGGTCGCCGAAGGTAAATCTGTTTTTTATGTAAGAAATAACTTTTTCTGCACGGATAACATTATCCTCAAAAGCCTCACAACCGAATTCATAATTCTCGGTACCGAAAAGCTTCTCGCACATTGTTGTGCTTTTATAAAACCGCTGGAGATAAGCCTCCTTACAGCCGTAATAACCCGGTGTACATCCGCACTCAACAAGCTCCGGACAAATTTCAAGCACCGGTTCATCTGCCTTTGCTCTGCAGACACCAGTTGCTGTTTTGAAACTACGCAAAAGAGAGCTTGTGATATATGCTTTGATATGCAAATCCTTAAGTTTTTCACCCAACTCAATGCATTGCAGTTCACCCTTTGCAGTAAGATCACCGTCACTCGGGTCACGGTCTCCGATATTATCATACTGTGTTTCGGCATGTCGGATAAAAATAATTTCCAAAGAGTCAAGCTTCTCCATGTTCTCACCTTCCGTTTTCAATTGTTGCAAATTTATTATATCTGCAAATCCGTATTATGTCAATTTGCGGCTAAGCAGTTTTAAGTTACAGTTTTTTAATATAACAAAAACATTGTTGAAATAAGTTTCAGATATTGACCTGTATACTCCGATTGATGTAAAATATAAAAATGGATAAGCTTTTATGATACGGTGATTATGGAATATAAGATTTTACGGAAAGATGGTGAAATATGAAAGGGATAAAACAAAAAGTTTTGTGCGGTGCTGATGTCATTGCAAAAAACGGATTTGATTTTCACGGGAAATGCGGACTTATCACCAATCAGACGGGAGTTCTGCGAGACCTTTCATCAACGGTGGATATGCTGAAAGAAAAGTGCGAGCTCATAGCTCTTTTCGGACCTGAACACGGTGTCAGAGGAGATGTTCAGGCGGGAGAGAATATAGTATCATTTACTGATAAAAGAACCGGACTTCCCGTATACAGTTTATATGGTGACGATATATCAGAAAGTGAAAAAGTGCTGACATCATTGGATACCGTGATTTTTGATATTCAGGATGTAGGTGCAAGATTTTACACTTATGCTTACACCATGACAGATACAATGAAGCTCTGCGCCAAACACGATGTGAAGTTTGTTGTTCTTGACCGTCCTAATCCCTTAGGCGGAATAAAAGCTGAAGGGACAATACTTGACAGACGGTTTTCTTCATTTGTCGGAAGGTTTCCCACTCCTACCCGCTGCGGTCTTACCATCGGCGAATTTGCCCTTATGATGAACGAAACGGAAAATATCGGCTGCGACCTGACCGTTATTCCGATGGAAGGCTGGAAAAGGGATATGTACTATGATGAAACCGACCTTGTGTTCATTCAGCCGTCACCGAATATTCCCACCGTTGATACGGCTTTTGTCTATATCGGAACCTGCATTTTTGAGGAAACAAATCTTTCTGAAGGCAGAGGCACAACCAAACCCTTTGAAATGATAGGTGCTCCCTGGCTTGACAGCAAGGCGGTTATCGATAGAATGGGGCAACAAGATGGAGTTATTATCCGCGAATGTACATTTACGCCGACATTTTCAGACCATCAAAACAGCTTCTGCCACGGCATACAGCTCCATGTAACTGACAGAAAAGCTTTTTCACCATTTGCCGTAGGAATAAAGCTTCTGGATTCAATAAGAAGGACTCACGAAGAGTTTGAAATCGAACCGTCTGTTGCAAAACTCATCGGCACAGATGACATCTTCCAACCCGACTTTAATCCCGATGCTTTCATTGCAGAGGAACAACAAAAAGTTGCTGAATGGCAGGCACTCTCAAAAAAATGGTATCTGTATTAACAATGGAAAATCATATCATTTTCTCTAAGAAGGACTATAATTTCGTTACTCCTTTCGGAGTGCTATGTTGTTTTTTGCAGAGTGACGAAAATGAAACCTGTTGATTGAACTTTTTTAAACTCTGCCATATTGAAATTTTTTTAATGAATGTTATAATATAGCCAACAACAAATATTCAGGAGAACGGTTTATGGATGTAAGATTGATAAAGCCTGAAGAAGCTGTGGATTACCTCAGAATATCCGCCGCATCATTCATTTGGAAATTCAACAAAGACGAAGATACGGATGTTGAAATCCCTGTTCTGGGTGCTTTTCATAAAGGCAGACTTGTTGCAGGTATCGAGTTGTTTGATTTCAGGTGCAACTACTGCGGAAATTTGATAAACACACTCGTTCTCAGCGGAGTATGCAGCCAACCCGAATACCGCGGAATGGGTGCTGTAAGGGCAATTTTTGATGAAGTGGGCAAAATCGCACTCACAAACGACATCACGGCAGGTTTTATTGCTCCGTTCTCAATCGCATATTATGAGAAATTCGGCTATGCAAATCTAAACCGTACCTTTGCAATCAGGGTACCTTTTTATAATCTTGGACACATCCCGCATAACAACGATGTTGAGCTTTATACAGGTGAACAGTTTGAAGAACTGTGCGAATTGCACAACAAATGTGTTTTCACGGAAAACCTTATGACAATCAGAGATGATAAAAAGCATTTTTGCGACAAGCCTGTTGAAAATGCAGATTACACATACATTCACCGCAACACTTCCGGAGAAGCCGATGGATACGTACGTTTCAAGATAAAGCGTCCCGACGAGCTTGTTGCAGAAGAGCTGTTTGTACTGACACCCGATGCACTTAAAGGAATAGTCGGTTTTTTACGCAATTACGATGGCATTGTAAAAACCCTGCTTGTAAAAAAACAGTATCAGGGTTCACCTTTTGCTTGCCTTACCGACAGAATCAACGATGTCATATATGAACACGACAAGGGCTATGCGGCGAGAATATATAATCTCAAAAAACTTCTTGAAAATAATGCGTATCCCGAAGAATACGGAAAATTCAGCATATTAAGCCTTGATAACCTTGAACAGAACAAAGGCATATTTGATGTTGAATATCAGAACGGCAAAGCAACCGTCACACAAAGGTCCGACGGTGATGCCGACATCTCACTCACACCGCCTGCAGCGGCAAGACTGCTCCTTGCAGGTGAAGGTCACACGGCACAGACAGCAGCTTATATAGACGGTGTTGAGTTGAAACACAATGCCGATGATTTCTTCAGGGCTTTTCCTCACCGTGCAACACGTTTTACTGACAGCTTCTGGTCAATATAAAGACTGCGTTTTATTTTCTTAAGATTCCTTTATATAATTAAATAATGACACAAAGCCGTCCGAGAATAAACTCAGGCGGCTTGTTTATATACGGTTTATATTAAAACATAGGTTTCGTTGGCTTGGGTCTCAAAAGAAACGGTATTGCCATCTTTTTTAAACGGAATTTTTTCTTTATCCGAGTCTCTTATAATGCATCTGATATCGGAACGCTCAACAACGCATATTCTTCCTTTGAGACTTTTAATTTTCAGAGAAGTAACCTTCTCATTTTCAAGCTCGGAAGAAACAAGAAATGCACCGTCTGCACGCAGATTTTCAAACGATGCAGACATCCTTTTATCCCAACAAGGGAAGAGTCTGATAACACCCTCGTGGCTTTGCATAAGCATTTCATTAACGGTTGCGGGAATCGTTGTCAGATGTTCGATTCCGCCGCCGTGGTGACGGAAAAGCCTGTTCGGAAGTCCGAATTCCTTAATATTCATACGAATTCCTTCGAGCAGAAATTCGGGATCAACGCCGATTCTTGCACCCGCGGGAAGATATGAATTCGAGCCGTTATCGTCAAGACGTCGGTCATTGATAAAATATGTATTTTTTGCAATTTTAAGTAACTTTTCACCCGATGAAAACCCAATCTGAGAAGCAGGATAAATATGCTGAAGACCGACTGTATTTTCATTTCTCCAACGTATACCTTTTTGGGAGTAGCGGAAGCATTTTTTTCCATGCTTTATAAAGGTCGGAAAATCACTTAAATTTTCAATAATATTCTCCCACAAATGATATTTTTCGGCATTGAGATTCAGCTCCTTCGCCATATCATAAACACCGTTAAACAACAATTTAACAAGGCCGAGAGAATTTATGGCATTTACTGCTTCAATCTGACCTTTATGCGTGATATATCTGAACTTTTTGCCTCGGTAATAAGGGATTTCGTGCGCCGCATCATTTTTTATAACATATCTTCCTTTTTTCTTAACAAGATAATCTTCCCAGAAAGCGGCAGTATTGAACACAAAATCATAATAGTTTTCAAGTGCATAATCCTTGTCGCGGGTTGAAAACCAGTGCATAATTGGAATTACGCAGGCATAGGCAGCATGGCTTTTCTGTCCGAGGAAAAGTATGCCATGCTCCTTGCAATCCTTCTGAGTATAAACATCAAGCGCCTTCGGACCGAAGCTTACGGGAAACGCATAGCCTCTGCAACCGAAAAACTTTGCAAACCTCTTTGCTTCTTCTCTCATCTCATTGACAGGTGTCATATATCCGTCAAACAATTCGGGATGATTGGAAGAAAAAATGCAGTAATAGGGTGCTTCATAGTTATAGTTCATATGATAATCCCCTGCCCAAGGGAAAAAATCGTCGGTTATAAAATTACCGAACAGTCCGGGAGGAAATTCTTTGTTACCCATACAACCTGCAAGGTGATAAAGACTTGAATTGTAAAAGCTTTCGATTTCTTTATCTTCAAGCGTAACCTTTGAGGCAGAAAAGAAATTTTTCCATTTTTCTTCTGTTCGTGCCTTATCATTATCATAATCGCAATTCACGGCCATATCAATACCCTTGTCCGTATAATTGCCTTCATCGAAATTCGTAACAACAGAAATGCAATAACGGACAGTTCTGAATCCGTCAGCTGTGCAATCATCAATCTGACGGCAGCAAAGAATTGCTGCCGTTTCACGCTCAACTTCGTCACCCTCAAACTTTCGTATGCAGCATTTGATTCCGTTATCAAATAATTCAGAATTACTTGAATTACAGGTATCGGGAAGCTCAATATCAACCACAGGAAAATTCTCTTTGTTCTGTGATTTTATCTGAAAATAAATATTATTCTCTGGTGCAACAAACAACTCCATTTCCGCATTGCCGAACCGACATTCAAGAAGTCCCTTGTCAAAATACTGTTTTATGTTATATTGAGACAAATCGATATTTCCCACTCTCAGATTACCGACGGTTTTTATTCCTCCGTCATTATGTGCACCGGGAGCGAATTTCCAAAAATCGCATTTTGAAATATGAACGAGAAGTCCCTTTTTATCATTATCAAAAACAACCCCGAGGTCACCGTTGCTGCAAAACGCACCTGCAGGTATTTTATAAACTATACCGCTGCTGTCTGTATTCACAGGTGCTGAAATCATCTCATTTAAACAAGTATTCATAATATATCACCAATCTCACATACTTTTAAGCATAAAACATAGTGGCAAAAACAATTAAAGCCACATCTGAAAGCAAGTATTTTCGATGCCTTCAATTCGCAGGTTCAACATTATATGCTTCGGCAATCGCATTGAGTTCACCTATAACGGTTGAACCTGCCTTACTGCCCGTTGAAAGCATTTCTTCATAATGCCTCTGTGCCTTACCGAAAAGCTTTTCACCGAGTTCGGTATTCCAAAGTGAATCGGCAATGAAGGGTGCATAGTCATTATCGGGAACAATATATCCGATTGCATCGTTGCAAAGACCCATAACAAGAACGGTTTTATCTTTGCCAATGATATCGGCAGTGTATTCAAGAGTCCAATCCTCACCGAGATACGACTGTGTTTTGTCAACAACATTTCCGTAAACAAGCTGAGGAACAAGCTCTCCGGGTACGGTAAGCATAACTATCTCCTTGCCGATTTCAAGATAACCGACCTCTGAAATAATTGAATATCCTGCAGGTGCGGATTTATCACGGACAACCGTCATTCCGAGAAGTCCGGAAACTGCGCCGAGTTCAAGAAGCCCGTATTCAAGAGGAACAGTCATTTCCGCCATTCTGACATTAATCATTGGCTCAACAGGTCGGGCGTTTTCTTCTGCTTCGATAATAATTCTTGCAAATTCATAGCCGAGCTTCTTTGCATCAGCATAATCCGCCGTTCTTGGGTCAGCTTCAATTTCAGCATTAATTTCGGCTAAAATCGATTCCGTCTTAACACCGCCTTTATTTACTGAAATCGGTGCCTGTGCGCCCTGAATAAACATGAAATTCATGCCCTCGGCATTCATCTTATATTCGATATAATTGGGATAGTCGGCTGAAAGGAGCTTGGTTTCTCTGTTTATTGTTGTGGGATGTCCGCCGACATTGGCAAAAACGGTGGGTGCAGATTCCTCATTATCGGGAACAAACTTGAAGCAGGCAATCACATGCTGATAGCCTTCCATGTCATATCTCTTATTAAAAATATAATCGTATTCATCGTCGAGATAGTTATTGTTTCTCTCGCTGTAGCCGATACCTGCGGTTTCGAAATAATAAAGCTCACCGGGTTCTTTATTGAGATACGCTTCAACAATCGCATCGGAAGTGCTGTCAATCATAAGTTCATAAAACTCAGGGTCAATGCTTCTTGTTTTTTCAACCAAGGGAAGGAATGAGAAAAGGTTTTGGAACACGGTTTTGATGAGCGGTTCAAGACCGAAGCCCTGAGTATCTATAACAGTATGGCAATGTGTACTGTTGATGTTGATTGCAACGATATCGCTTTCAACACCTTTATCCTTAAGCTTGCGTTCAGCTTCTGCACGGATTGCACGAACATCCGCATTGCAGACACCGATGCCGTCAATCGCAGCCATAACAACCGTACCTCTGCCCGAGTTATCGCTTATTGCAATGGCATTGGCACCCTGGTCATCATAAACACCGTTGATTTTCTGAGTGAAATATCCACCCGTGTAATATTCCTTTGAACCGTCTTTAAGATTTTCGGGAACCATGCTTGCCTTACCGAAGCCGAGATACCATTTTGCATTTTCAGCGGGTTCATCAATAAAGTTTTCTGTTCCTTCATAAAAATTCTCGGTTTTATAGTCATCGATTTTTTCAAAATCCTTGGGAAAAAGTGCACCGAAGCCCATAAAAACAGCATTAAGCAAACCGTTAATTGCATTGGTGCAGAACATTATTCCGCTGTTATCTGCCGCTTCTCCGTCTGTTGCGCCGGCAAAAACTGTACCGGTAAGCATCACGGCAATTGCGAGTATAAGAGAAATAACCTTTTGAAGCTTTTTTTTCATTTGACATTTTCTCCTTTGCATTTGTATTGCGGCTTTCCGCAAACAATAATTAATGGACTAATTATATATTACTACTATGAACAAAAAAAGTAAATATTTTTCTGCACCGACGAAAAAGCCTTGAAATCAAAGCGATTCCAAGGCTTTCATTAATACTATATTCAGCAATCATTCAATAAGCACGGCAGCTTTGACCGATTTGGAATAAGGCAATTCACGGTCGTTATAGGTCATATTAAGTCCGCCGGGGTTACAGGTTACCGTGTCACCGATGACGCTTCCGTGGATATCAAAATCTCCCGTAGCAAGAGCAACATTTCCTTTCGGTGCATACACTATACCCCACAGTTCAAATCCGCCCTGCTGAGAATAGAGTTTAATATCTCCGTTTCTTGAATAGATTGAAAGTGTTGCACCCGCTTCGTTGTAAGTATGTGTGCTGCCGCCGATGGAAATATCATCCTCCGCAATCATGCAACCGCTGAGGGTTATTCCGCTTGAACCCTGATTTGTTGAAAGGCTTCCTCCGCTGTAAATAACACCTCTTATGTTATATTCACCCTGCCCCGACAAAAGAAGCTTCCCCTTCCTGCTGTATAAATCGCCGTTAAGGATAAACGGGCCCGAAATATCGGTTACGGTATCGTCAGATGCAGCTTTATCACCCCATACAAAAATGTCACCGTTAACCGTTGTTCCTCCGCTTTGCAGTTTCAGGGTATCAAAAACATAAATATTTCCGTTCACAGTCATCGATACACTGCCCTGTTTATCAAAAATTTCTCTGCAATAAACGGGACCGTTGAATGTTGTCGATCCGTTAAGGGTTATATTTCCGCCGACATATGTTTCACAGTCGCATTGCAGACTGTAGGTTGAACCTCTTACAAGGTCGCCGCCCGTATAAAAATATTCTCCGTTGATTGTTGCGTTACCGTTAAAGGTTGTTTTGCCTGCAACATACAAATCTCCGCCGACCGTAAATGATTTATCCCATGTTGTTGTCAGATTTCCTCCTACATAAACATCACCCTTGACATATACGGGACACTGCGGATTGAAATCGCCTTCAACATATAAATCACCGTAAATGATAAGCACGTCGGAATGATATCCCGTTGAAAGAGTACCCGCACAATATGTGTTACCGTTAATGGAAACGGATGAATTGATAACCGACCCTGCAGAATAACGGTTGAGATAAAAATTTGTACGGCTTATGGGTGCATATACTTTTTCAAACATTGTTTCCGTCGCCTCTGGAGCAACAGCCATTATCATTTCATCAAAATCGGGCATTTTCTGACTTTTAACATTGCTCTCAAGACGGTTTACCGTTACACTGTAGGAATTGCAGGTTGCGTTGCTTGCGGAGAAAACCGTGCCCGTAATCTTGCTACCGCTTCCGCCGTCGGCATGAACATTTCCGTTTCCGAAAACGCTTCCGCCGACATTATAATGTCCGTTCATGGTAAACTGCGAATTATCACCGTGAAAAATCAGGTATTCAAAATCTATCGCCATGTTTTTGTCAACATATCTTGCCGCCGCTTTGGCATTTATCTGAACGGAATCAACCTTGAAAAGGCTTGCAAAAACCGTTTTCCCTTCAACAGAATCTTTTACCCGCACGATTTCCTCCGACGGAAATTCAACAACAACGCTGTCTGCCGAAAAACCGTTTTTTTCAACATATTCAAGAGCAACAGCTTTGGCGGTTTGCTCATCGGGCATGTAACGCACGGCTGCAAGTGCCGCTGCATCCATTGCGCTCTGGAGTTTGCTTTTCTGGTGATAACGCAGCCCCATATCAGTAACAAGCGATACCACCGACAAAAAAGCAACCAGACTGAGTGCAGCAATAACCATCGCCGCACCGTCTTCTTTTTTGACAAATCTTTTGAATTTTCTTTTTTTATTATACATTAATAACTGCACTCCTTTCCCCAAAAAGGAAATGCGTTTTTATATTTCCGAATTTTCTATTGTCTGTCTGATTTGTTCCATCTGTTTTGTAAGCTCGGCGAGGGTGAGCTCGGCTCTGTCAACATAATAACCGTAGAGCTTCAGTTCTTTCTGAGCAGTAAGTCTGTTCTTTGCGTGTTCGTTTTCAAGGGCATTGATTTTCTCTGCATTTTCAATCACAAGCGTTTTGTTCGTTTCCTTGAGAGTTGAAATTTCCTCTTCGTTTTCCGAAACACGACGGTTCAGTATACCGTTCTGAATTTCAAGCTCGGATATTTTCTTTTCCGATTCTTCTTTGACAAGGTTGAGGGAGTTTATTTTTTCGTTGTATTCTGAAATTGTTTCATCTTTATCCTTGATTTCATTCTCCTGCTTTTCAATAAGAGCTTTGCTTTCTTCAAGCTGCACAAAAACAGCTTTATATTCCTCGTGCAAACTTTCAAGTTTGCCAAGCTGATTTCTTAAGTCGTAATTTTCCTCTCTCAAGTCAGCAAGATTATCTTCAAGCTCCGAATTGATATTTTCAAGCAGAGTTATTTTTTCGTCAGAAATATCCGATGCAGAAAACTCCTCTGACATTCTTTTCAGATTCCCGTTTTCAGCTTCAAGAACGTCAATTTTTTCTTTAAGCAAGAGAATTTCGGATTCGTATTCATCAGATTTGTCTTCACAGGGTACGCTTGCCAAATCGGCAAGGCTCTTATATTCCCTGCACTTTTCGATATAACAATCCCTTTCTCTGTTTGAAAGCGCAAGCTCTTCTTTAATCGAAGACAGCTTTGTTTCATGAAGACTCAACGATGCCTCATATCTTTCGTTAAGCTCGTTTATAAATATTTCCACCTCTTCGGGGCTGTAACCGTAAAGCACTTTTTTGAAAAGCATATCTCTTTCATCGTTTTCCGAGGGAATATTCTTACGAACGGTATTTTCCTTGCCGTCTGTATTTTTTATATTTTCATTCTTGTTCTTTTTCATATTAATCCCTCACCTTACAGTTATTGTATCTCCGATGTTTATACCGAAATTTTCCGATGCAAAGCTTTTCATTTCGATAACGCTGCGTGCGTTTTTTACTGTTTTACAGACTTTATTCGGCTGAACATTCACATCAATTTTAACGACTCCTCCGTTCTCATCAAGATAAATGACATCAATCGCAAATCTCATGTTCAGCATATGAATCTGGTTACACGGAACGATATGCAGCGCATAATCATCAGCTATTTCCTTTCGGAACATAAGCCCTCTGAAACGGCTGAAAAATGTGTCGGCAAGCTGTGCATTTGCGGTAAGTATTTCATTATTTTTATTAAGAATTATATTTTTCATAGCTTTAAAATGTTTCGATTATGTTCATAACCGTAGGTCCCATAAGAATTATAAAGACAACGGGGAAGATAAACAGCAGCATGGGAACGAGCATTTTGATTGATGCCTTCATACCCTTTTCCTTCGCCTGCTGACTTCTTTCAACTCGAAGCTGTTCGGACTGCGCACGCATTACATTGTTGATGGGAATACCGAGCTGCTCTGCCTGAACGAGTGCAGAAGCAAAAGTTTTCAGCTCATCAAGATTTGTTGCATCGCATAGATTCTGCAAAGCTTCTCTTCTTGTTCTGCCCATCTGAATTTCTCTGTAGACTATCAGAAGTTCATCAATGAACGGACCGCTGAGCTTCTGTGAAACCTTAAGAAGCGCCGCATCAAATCCGAGACCCGCTTCAATACATACGCAAAGCAAATCCATTGCATCGGGAAGCTGCTTTTTGATACCCGTCTGATGGCTTGAAACTCGTGAACGAAGATACAAGGTCGGTCCCATAACACCAATGGTTATACCGACCATTAATATCAGAAGTGCAATCAATGCTTCGGGTTTAACTATAATAAGAATAATAATTGTTATAAAAACCGCACCGATAAGGAACGCTTTCTTTATGAACTGAAAATCGGAGGCTTCCATGAATATACCTGCATATCGAAGTTCTTTACGTATCGCTTCAAGGGCTTTTGTTTTGTTTGCGTTCTTCTTTTTGGGTGCAAATCTGCCAAGCTTTTCGGAAATTATTTTAACACCCTTTGCTACAAATCTGTCATAAAACGAAAGCTGCAATTCCTGAAATGCGGGCTGACCTACCGAATCGTTGATTTTATCTATCCGGCTTTGTTTTTTATCGTTTCTAATGCCAACGGGCGATGCGATAAGAACAAAAAGAATAAATGCAAGAAATGAATAAGCAATAACAAGAAATTCCAAAAAGCTCACCTCCGTATCAATACTCTATCGTAACAACCTTTCTTATTGCAAAGAAACCGAGAATTTCCATGAAAACGGAAACAATAAGCATTATATTGCCCGCAGTTGTGGTGAAAAATGTTGACATATATTCGGGATTGACAACCATGAGTATCGCCGCAATACATATCGGCAATGAACCGATTATCAGACCTGACATTCTGCCCTGTGCGGTTATCGAGTTTATTTCGCCCTTTATCTTTATTCTTTCACGGATTGTGTTGGAAATTGTTGAAAGAATTTCCGAAAGATTTCCGCCTGTTGTACGCTGAATCAGAACTGCGGAAACAACAAGCATAAGGTCAGGGCTTTTCACTCTGTCCACCATATTATTGAGCGCTTCTTCCATTGTTGCGCCGTAGCGGATTTCGTTACAGACTCTTCCGAATTCCATTCCGATGGGTGCTGGCATATCGTTCGCAACATTCTCCATTGCCTGCTGAAACGAAAATCCCGAACGAAGTCCGTTGCACATCATAATCAATGTGTCGCCGAGCTGTGCTTCAAAAGCCTTGATTCTTTTGCCTTTTTTTATTTTGATAAATACTATCGGAAGAACGGCACCGATTACCGCAAGAGTTACAGATGGCATCATACCGAGCTGAAACAACGCTGCAAGTCCCGCAGGAACAAAAGTCAGAACAATCCATACGATACAAAACTCCTCGGGCTTCATCATTATATCGGCAAGAATAAGCTCATTGAAGATTGTTTCCATAAGCTTTTTGCGTTTGACCGACTGCTTTCCGCCGCTCACCGCACGGTTAAGAAGCGATGTTTTTCTGTTTTTCTTTTTCTCCTGTATCTGCAAAGTCAATCCGCTTTTTTTGCTTGATATTTTATTGACACGTTTTTCAACCTGACGTTTATCCTGCGTCACCGTGCCCATAATACTGACCATCAGAAAGAAGCTGAACAATCCGAAGGTAACAGAAAGAATAACAATACTAATTTGTAAACCATTCATTATTGACCGTCACTCCGTTTCCTTTGATTTTCTCAAGGCAATTCGGTCTAACTCCCGTTGCATGGAATTTGCCGACGAACCTACCGGAAGCATCAACCGTTCCGTCGGTTTCGTAAACAAATATATCCTGCATACTTACTATATCGCCTTCCATTCCGATAACCTCGGTTATGGAAGTAATTTTTCTTGTTCCGTCACGCAGACGGCTTTGCTGAACAATAATATCTATTGCCGAAGAAATCTGGTCTCTGATAGCTCTCAGAGGAAGCTCCATACCACTCATGAGAACCATAGTTTCAAGCCTTGCGACCGTATCCCTCGGTGAATTGGCGTGGGTTGTTGTGAGCGAGCCGTCGTGGCCCGTGTTCATCGCCTGAAGCATATCAAGAGTTTCTTCCGAACGAACCTCGCCGACGATTATTCTGTCAGGTCTCATACGCAGAGCGTTCTTTACGAGGTTTCGTATTGTTACAGCACCCTTACCCTCAAGGTTTGCGGGTCTTGCTTCAAGAGTGATGACATGATTTTGCTTCAGCTGAACTTCTGCGGCGTCCTCGATTGTAACGATTCGTTCATCCTCGGGAATATACGATGAAAGAACATTCAGAAGCGTTGTTTTGCCGCTGCCCGTTCCCCCCGCAACAACTATATTGAGTTTTCCCTTAACGCATGCTTCAAGAAACTGAAGCATCTGCGGAGTAAGAGAACCGAATTTAAGAAGCTGTTGTGCGGTAATCGGCTTTTTACCGAACTTTCTTATTGTCAGAACGGGTCCGACAAGCGACAGCGGAGGAATAATAGCATTGACACGGGAGCCGTCCGCAAGTCTTGCGTCAACCATAGGGCTTGCTTCGTCAACATGTCTGCCGACATTTGAAACGATGCGGTTAATTATGTTCATGAGATGTTCTTCATCTCTGAATTTAAGGTCCGTAAGTACAAGCTTTCCCTTGTTTTCAACATATATCTGATCGGGTCCGTTAACCATAATTTCGCTGTAGGTCGGGTCCTGAACAAGAATTTCAATCGGACCGTAACCCATGATATCATTAAAAAGCTCCGTCGCAACCTTTTCACGGTCAATTCTCGGAATCATGAACTCATCTTCGTTGACCTTATCATCAACAATTTTATACATTGCTTCACGGTCGGTTATCATCTTGCCGCTTCTGTTCATTTCGTCAATGATAGAAGAATGGATGCGTCGTTTCACTTCAAGATACGGGTCTTCAACCGTTTCTTCGGCGGCTTTTATTTCAACTGTTTCTTCTGTTTCGGAAACCGCATCTGTTTTTTGAGTCTGCAGTTTTTTCTGACCGTCTATTCTGTCCAAAAGTCCCATATCCGCACCTCGCTATGCTTATGATTTTTTCTTACCCGCCGCAAAAAGCTTCTTTTTTGAAGTCTTTTCCTTCACGGGCTCAATTCCTGTGTGAATTGCAATAATTTTATCCGTCATATCGGAAATTTCTTTTGAAACCGATGCTTTCGGCTGTGCAACCGTTATCGGCTGACCCTTGTTAAGGCTCATCAGCACAGCAGAATAATCGGCACTAATATTTGCAAAAACGGGCATCTGTAACATCTCTTCAAAATCCTCTGCCTTTATCAGGCTTTTCTCTGTTTTATTGAGAACAATCCTGATTTTTTCTCTCTGATGAAGCTGGTCAAGAATCGTATAACAGATTTTTGCGTTATTGAGAGAAAGCATTTCATTATTATATATAAGGAATATTTCCTCACAGTTTTCGCAGGCGGTGATTGTTGTGTCGTTGAACGATGAAGGTAAATCGACGATTATGTATTCGTAATACGGACGCATGATATCGATTATTCTCTCAACATGTGCAGGGGTTACAAACTCCGCATATTCTGAGCTTTTCGGAGCACACAGAACACTCATTCCCGTGCTGTGCTCAACGGAAAAGCTGTGTATATTTTCAATCGTTATGCCGCCTCTGTCCTGAACGAGGTCAACTATTGAATTTTTCGTATCGAGGTCAAGTGCCATAAGCACATCGCCGAACTGCAAATCAAGGTCGAGCAGCATAACTCTTTTTCCCGCTCTTGCAAGCTGTGCGGCAACTCCTATTGCAAGAGTTGTTTTTCCCGTTCCGCCTTTACCGCCGAAAAATCCGATTGTTTTGCAGCGAACTTTCTTTCCTTCATTTGTGTCAAGAACTCTCTGCTGTTCAAGACTATAAACCGTCTTGATGCTCTCGGAAAATTCCTCGGGAGAAATCCCGTCAATCGGCAGCACCTTTCTTATGCCGTACTGAGCGGACTTATTGACAAGGTCAACGGTTATTTTATCGTTTGCAAGAACAACTATCATACCCTTTGCAACCGTTAACAGTTCCTGAACAAAGGAAAAAAACGAATCGGGAACCTCTCCCCTGACCGCACAAATAACTATTTCAGGATATTTATTGACCGTTTTTGTTTTTCCCTCTTCCGAAAACCCTGAATAACCGCTGATTGCAAACGCTTCATCGGCTACAAGATTTTTTATCTCAATCCTTAAATCAAGGTCATCTGACAAAACAAGTAAATTCATTTTCTCCATAGCCGTTTCATCTCCTTATCAGCTTGCTTTTGTTGTGGGAGGCGAGGTTGTTATTTCGCCCATTCCGTAGTTTGTCTGAGGAACCTTGTTTCTGTCCTCGGGAATTGAAACCTTATCAATGTCATCTGCAATTCCGTAGCCCTCCTCATGGGAAACAAGAACGATTCTGTAATTTTCGGGGCTTCCGCCTGCATCGGCAGGGTCAAGGTTCATGAGCTTCGGAATCTGTTCCTTTGTCAGAGCAAGAGTAATAAGTGTGTATGACATTATTTCAGTTCCGCCTTCCTGCTGAATATATGAATTATAATCGCCTATCCTCAAAACCTGCACCTTTTCAAGTATGGGCTGGGAAGAAGGTACGGGCGCCGACTGATAAATATTCACATAATCGTATTCCTTAAGATAATATGAAACTGCATTTTCTTCTTTAACATATATCGAATATGCATACATTCCGTTTGACAGCTCATATGACAAATGGTTTTTGGGTTCTTTGCTGCCGACTTCGGTAATTTTTCGTGCCATAAGCTGTTCGCCTGCATAGATTTTTTCTGTTGTCATGTATCCGATAATATCTTTCGTGTTGCATACCGTTCCGAAGGAAACTGCGTTCACGGGTAACTTTATAACCTGAAACATATCCTCGGTAAGAATTGTGTTTTTTTCAATATCCTCAATTGCAACAACTACCGAGGCTTCGTCAACACCCGTCACTATCTTGCTTGTTTTAAGCTCGTTTGCAAAAAAGTAAGTAGCGACGCCTGCCGCCAGAGCGATTACTACCGCTATAAGATATATTTTTTTCATAACAGACTGTCACCTTTCTATGATTCGACTTTCATTATGACCGTGGAAGAGATCGTTCTCTCTTTTCCGAGAACGGTACTCAGCACCGGTGTAAAAAACGATATATCCGCCTGCATGCTGACCGTGACATCGCCCGAGGTCGGGTCTGACGGTGATGAATAAGTCACTGTTATATCCACTCCGTCATTTGCAAAAACGGTTGTCGTTGAATTTTCTATGTGATTGATTATTGCGAAGGTATCGGCATTTTCCGCAGTATTGACAACGGCATATCTTGCTCCTTCACGGCAGGCATTGTTGAGAGAAAGCTGATTATAAAAGAGCCATCCGAAATCGATTATTCCGCAAAGAATAAGAAGAAATATCGGAAGAATGAGCGCAAATTCAACCATCGCCTGCCCATCCTCACGTCTGTATTTTTTAAAGAAAAAATTTTTCATATTGCCGTCACCTCCGAACTGCTGTTTGTTTTCTGTTTTAAACATAAACGGGTAAGCTCGCTCACGCGAGCGAACCTACCCGTAACGAGTCAGTTATTCAGTTTTGTTTAATCCGTTTAATTAAGTGATTATCAGGTTGTTGCGCCGCCGCCAACTGCGTCAAGCTCTTCGTTAACCTGCTCAAACATTTCGCTGATCTTCGGTCCGAGTGCTGAAAGAGCGAGGATTACGGCAATTGCGATAAGTCCGATGATAAGACCGTATTCAACCATACCCTGACCTTCTTCGTCTTTAAACCATTTTCTTAACATAATATTACCTCCGTTCGCCTTTCTTATTTTTTTGTTTTCAACTTCTGTTTTCATTTTTATTTTCTTTTTGAGGGATTAATTTGTGAGGGATTGTTTTTTGATTTCTTATCAGGTTGTTGCGCCGCCTGCTGCATCAAGCTCTTCGTTTACCTGCTCGAACATTTCGCTGATCTTCGGTCCGAGTGCTGAAAGAGCGAGGATTACGGCAATTGCGATAAGTCCGATGATGAGACCGTACTCAACCATGCCCTGACCTTCTTCGTCTTTGAACCATTTTCTTAACATAATTTTTTCCTCCTTTTTATTTTCTTACCCGTTCTTAGGGTATTATTGCTAAAATAATGATGAGAAGATTTTATCCGAAAGCTCACCGAACACCGGATAGAGTGCCGTAACGATTACTCCGAGTGAAAGGTAAGGTCCCATGGGAACCGCCGTTTTGAGTGAGCCTTTCTTCGTCACTACAAGATAAATCAGATAAACTATAAGTCCTGCCGCCATGATGAGTGCCGCCTGAAGATATCCGAAAGCTCCGAGGCAATATCCTATCGCTGCGCTGTATTTCACATCGCCGGTTCCTATCGGTATTCCGATAAGCATCGGAAGCTGATAGAGAATGAATCCGCCCGCCAGACCTATGAGCGAAGGAATTAAACACTGCTTTACCGGAACACCCGTTGCCAATGCATAAATAATTGCAACCGTTCTGACGATGAGAAGCGAGAGAACCATTGAATTCGGAATCTTTTTGATATCCAGGTCAACAACTGCAATTGAGATTGCGATTGATATGTAAGCAATTGTTTCAATCCTCGCTGACGTGCTGTCGAAAATCGCGAATGTTGCAGCGAACAATGCTCCCGAAAGAAGAACCCATGTGACTATCACTGCAATGTTACTGACTGCTTCAATCTTTGCGTTTTCGTCCGTCCTGCGTTTAATCTGAAATATTGCTATCCGATTAAATGCCAGCGCTGCGAGTATTCCGAGCAATCCACCGTAAACAATTTCAATCATCAATGTTCACCTCGATTTCGTTTGGAACCGTGTTCCTCTCTGCACCTACATCGTACATCTGTTGTTTGTTAAAGTCAAACAGTACTTTTTATAGATGTGGAAAACTTTTGTGCATTTTGCACATATGCTTTTACCCCTGATTTTGGACAAAAACTCTCGAAAATGTACACATTCATATTTTCTAAATATTTGTAAAATAGATAATGAAGCAAGCTGTAAAAAAACATGATTTTTCTTCTATGTTTTGCACAAAAAATTCAAAAAAAGCTAAAAATTTACTCTTTTATGCAATTAATTTGCATGCTCTTTATATATTAAAAGAGACAATGCATAAAGTTTTGAACTTGTGAATAATAATGCGGTCAATCCGTTGATATTATTGAATTTTTCAAAAATATTTGCTTGCATTTAGCGTGAGAACGCTGTATAATGCAAGTGTAGTTGTCGCACAGACGACGGATATTTTTAGCTTTGGAGGTAAATATGAATAAACTGACGGTTCAACAGACTGCAGAAAAGTGGCATATCTCGGTCAGAAGAGTTCAGGACTATTGCAGACAAGGCAAAATTCCGGGTGCACAGAGACTCGGTACAAACTGGTTAATCCCTGCCGATGCCGTCAGGCCCATGGACGGCAGAAGAAAAGCCGCAAAAGATGAAGCAGACAAGGATATTCCGATGCCAAGGAAATGCCCTTTCCTTTATATGACCGATTTATATCCCGAAGCGGGAACGGCAGACAAGTGCATCCTTTCATTAGCAGGGCAACCCGAAGCTCAGGCACTTTTTGCTGCTGAAATTGCATACAGCAGAGGAGAAATTGACAAGGTTTACAGGTATGCTACATATTTTCTTGAGAAACATTCAAGCTTTTATGCCGTTCTTGCGGGTGGTATGCTTCTTGCACAATGTGCACTTTGGGCAGGAGATATAAATATGTGGCAGCTTGCAAGAAGGCATATATGCGAAGCTCATGCAAGAAACAACACAGACCGCGATATCATTGCCCTTTCCCTCGGTGTTATTGACAGTGCAATCCGTTCAACGCAGGATTTCCCGAAATGGTTCAAAAGCGGATGCTTCGAAAATCTTCCCGTTGATGCACACTATGCAGCAAAGATTTATTATGTAAAACATCTTATTGTTATGGCACAGCAGCTTGCATCGGGCGAAATCAAATATCCGGACCTGAGAGGTCTCTCTCTTATGAGGAGTATTCCTTATGTTGTTGAACCCATGATTGCTGATGCGGTCGCGGATAAGGTTATACTTGTTGAAATATATCTCCGTTTGCTTTGCGCAATCGCCTGCCATCAGGTCGGCAACACCGACAGAGCCATATTCCACCTTGACAAGGCGATTGAGGATTGCCTTGAGGACGGACTTTACGGACCTCTTGTTGAACACCGCAGACAGCTTGGCGGTATTCTCGATGAACGTCTTTCAGCCGCTGACCCCGATGCTTTCAAGAAAGTCAAGGAGCTTTATAAAAGGATGCAGACGGGATGGACAACGATTCACAATGCGGTTCTCGAAAGAAATGTTTCCGCTTCACTCACAATCCGCGAAAGAGAAATTGCAAGACTTGCGGTATTCGGTCTGAATGATAAACAGATTGCAAACCGTTTCGATATAACTGAAAATGCGGTTAAAAACATTATTGATGCCGCAAAGGAGAAAACAGGAGTTACCAACCGCGGCGACCTTGCATTTTATATATGATGTATTGATTTTTAAATGCGTTAGTGATAACATTAAGATATGAAATAAATAAGGAGAAACGATATGAATATTCTTGTTCTTAACGGAAGTCCGAAAGGTAAATACAGCATAACTCTTCAGACAACAAAATACCTTATGCAGAAATACCCCGACCATACTTTTGAAGTTCTTGATGTCGGTCAGAAAACAAGATCGCTTGAAAGAGATTTTACTACCGCCGCAGACATGATAAACAGAGCTGATCTGCTTGTTTTTTCTTATCCTGTTTACACATTCATTGCACCGTATCAGCTTCACCGTTTCGTTGAGCTTCTCAAGGCTTCGGGTATTGATCTAAGCGGCAAATATGCAACGCAGATTTCAACTTCCAAGCATTTTTACGATGTTACCGCACACAGATATATTCAGGATAACTGCTGTGACATGGGCATGAAATATATCAAGGGTTTATCCGCCGATATGGACGACCTTTTAACGGAAAAAGGTCAGAAAGAAGCAAGGAATTTCTTTGAATATGTTTGCTTCTGTATAAGCAATGATATATATGAAAAGAGTTCGGTTATCGTTTCCGAACCCAAACACAAACCCGTTACCGTTCCCGAAAATATCGGCAATAAGCAGGGCGATATTGTCGTTCTCACAAACTGCAAAAGCGACGACGAACAACTCAAAAGTATGATTGCAAGATTTGAGGCTGTTATGCCGAGAAAAACAAGAGTTGTCAACATCGGAGATTACCCCTTCAAGGGCGGCTGCCTCGGCTGCTTCAACTGTGCCGTATCGGGCAAATGCGTTTATAAAGACGGCTTCGATGATTTCCTTCGTAACAACATACAGACCGCACAAGCTATCGTAATAGCCTTCTCCATAAAAGACCACTCAATGGGTGCTTCATTCAAGCTTTATGACGACAGACAGTTCTGCAACGGCCACCGCACCGTAACAATGGGTATGCCCATGGGTTATCTTATCAGCGGAAACTATGCCGATGAATTCAATCTTCAGATGATTGTTGAAGGCCGTGCACAGGTTGGCGGTAACTTCCTTGCAGGAGTAGCAACCGACGAAACCGACCCCGACGGTGAAATCGATAAGCTCGCTTCTTCGCTTGATTATGCTCTGAACGCAAATTATGTTCCTCCGCAGAATTTCTACGGCATCGGCGGAATGAAGATTTTCCGTGACCTTATCTGGCTTATGCAGGGCATGATGAAAGCCGACCACAAATTCTACAAGGCACACGGTCAGTATGATTTTCCGCAGAAGCAGAGAGGCAAGATGCTTGCCATGTATCTCGTCGGCGGAATGATGGCATCACCAAAAATCAAGTCAAAAATGGGCAACATGATGAACGAAGGCATGCTTATGCCTTATAATAAGGTTCTCGGAATAAAGCCCGACTTTAAAAATAATTTCAAAAAGTAACTGACAACCCAAAAGATAAGACCTCCCGAAGTGTTGGGAGGTCTTGTTTATTTTATCTGATTGAACTTACGGTCTCATATGCCATCTGCGGATAATCCGTCATTATGCAGTCCGCACCGTTTTCAGTGAGAAGTCTGACTTCTTCCTCGCTGTTGATGGTCCAGTACTGAACGGCAATGTTATTTTTATGGGCATAGTTGAGCATTTCTCTTGTGCCGAGATTGATAAGATTATCAAGCGCGCTTGAGCCGTAGGGAATCTGCAAAGCGACATAAGACGGGCTGACATCCTGCAAATCAAGATTCATTCTGAAATAGAAATAAAACTGTATCGCTTCAATCGCATCGGCGGTACGTGAAATTTCGGGATATCTGTTCTTCATATATGCGGAAGTATCGGGCGCAAAGGTTGACCAGATAACTCTGTCCTGAAGATTTCTCTCGGTAATAATCGAATAAAGCTTATCAACCGCCTTGTAACTGTTGAAACTTATGCTCTTTATTTCAATTGAATAAATATATTCTTTATTGCTGTTTGCTTCAACATAATCAATTATCTCATCGCAGGTAACAACCCTGAGATTTTCGGGGATTTCATCCCCTCTTAAACCTCTGTAAGGATATTCGCCGTCAAGCTTGAAATTCTCACCGAGGTTAAGTAATTGAGCCTCTTCAAGAGTTATTGACGAAGCGGTAACGTTCTTTCTGCCGAATACCTCTTCTGCATTGGTTGTGCCGTCATAGGTAAGATCGTGAAGAAGAACAAGCTCGCCGTCCTTGGTTATCTGAACATCAAATTCAAGGATATCAACACCTAGTGTATCCTCCTGGGAAAGAATATTTTCAAACGCCATGAGAGTATTCTGCGGTGCAAGACCCGCACCCGAACGGTGAGCCGCAATATCGGGGTCAAGATATTCGGTTATGTAGGGGTTGGTTGATTCGGGATAGGTTTCAACGGGAGTATTCGGGTCGCCTGCATTGCCCATTGTAAGCATAATAGGAATGAGCATAAAAGCCGCCAAAATTCCGTTGAAAGTGTTTTTTATTGCAAGAAATAACGCTGACATATATTTCTCCTATCAAATATTAATCGCCGATAAGACCGTGGTATCTGCCCATCCAATAGGGAAGAAGATAAATGTAGGGCATTTCGGCTCTCATGCCGTTTGCATCCGTGCCGGGAAGAGTTGAAGTGCGGTTAACCTCTTTTTTGTTGATATTAACAAATTCTTCCGCACCAGAGTCACAGACAAACTGGTTGCCGTCATAGTGAACAAGAACTCTTGAGGAATATTCAACGGGATATTTAAGCTGAGCGGGAATACCCATTGCCTCCTGCTCTGTGTCCCATACGATATCCTTTCTGTAGCTGTTGAAAACAGGCCATCTGATAAGGTCGAGAGTCATTTCGGAGAGAGATTTAACTGCGTTTTCGATGTCACAGCAATTGTTTGTGAGTGCACCGTAAACAACATTGAACATGGGTGAACGCTCTGTTCTTTCATATTCCCAATGATGAGTAAGACCCATCTTGAAGATTTCCTTGTGTGCTTCGTTATCGGTATAAACGATAAGAGGATAAATATTTGTGAAGTCAAGCTGGTCATCGATATGGGCAACGTGACCGTCTTCAACCTTATACTGCATGCAGTTCATTGCATAGTGGTGCTTTTTGATAAGCATATCGAAAACTTCGTTATACTTCTCGTCGCCGGTTACATGATAGGTTGTTTTGAGGAAAGAAAGAATTTCAAGGGAGTTTGTTCCTCTTTCGAAATACCATCTGTCGTCATTGTTAAGAAGGTCGGGCTCCCAGTTTGCCCATGTGGTCGGTACACCGTCAACATCAGTAAGGTGAAAGTTATTGTCAAGAATATGGTCGGTGATATTTTTTACAACCTCTGCGATTTTCTTCTTTTCTTTCTTGTCTGCAACAAGGTCATAATAGATACCGTAAGCAAAATAGTGACCCGTCATTTCGTCGCTCGAGGTTTCGCCGAGCCATTCACAGTCGGGATTATTTTCGCAAAAATGCCATTCTTCTCTGTTACCGGTAGCGAAGTTTTCTTCGTAAGAATATCTTGTTGCTCTTGCCGTGAAGCCTTTTTTGCCCGTAACTTCGGTAAGCTTAATCATTGCTTCTACAGCCTTCTTTGCATTTGCCTTTGCCTCGGCATCGCCTGTTACGGCATAGCGGAAGCACTGGCTTGCGCAGTAAAGACCCGTAAACAAACCGTCGTTATCTGAGTTGGGAAGCCAGCCCGATTCGATATCGCCGTATTTACGAAGCTTTCTTGAAACCTGATAACCTTCGTTTCTTGTGTAATATTTAACGGCATAATCATCGTAATGCTTTGCTTTTTCTTCAAGAGTCATATACTTTGAGGTGATAAGGCTGATACCTCTGGGGGTAACCGCGGCAATGGTGCCGTTATCTGATACGGCAAGCTTTGTTACCGTGGGGTGCATAAGCCATACACCGTATGAGAAATATGAAATCTTTCCTTCAATAAGAGTGATAATGCCTGTGTTTGTTGCAAAATACTTCTTACCGTCTGCGGCAAAGTGCATATCATTGAATGAGCCGTCGGGTACAGAATAAAAATCATTGCCGTTAAACCAGTAATTTCTGCCGTCATAGATGTTAAGACCTTCGTCCGAGCCTACCCATACATGACCGAGACCGTCGATTGCAACGCAGTTTATTTTCTTGCTCAAAACACCGGACATATCGGGTGTAAGCTCCGCCCAATGGCGTCTCTTTCCTTTCATCGAAAGAAGACCTTCTTCTGTGCAGCCGATATATACAGTTTCGCCGTATTTTGATTTGTTATCAAGTGCCGCAAGGCATACCGTGTTTTCGGGAAGTCCCACAATGCTTTTAAATTCGCCGTTATCCATGAGATAAAGCATATTTTCGGTGATAAGCCACAATGAGTTATCAAGAGCAACGGAAATATCAATTACAGGTGAATCAAAATCTGCAAGCTTCTTGATTTTGCCCTTTTTGATTTCCGCAAGCGAATTGCCGACAGCCGCATAAAGCTTTCCGTTTCTTGTAAAAAGCTTTGATATCTTTGCGTTGTGCTTCTTATATTTCCCGTCGGAATATTCAACAAGGCAGTCAGGCTGAGCGATATAGAGGGTTTCACCCTCAAATGCAACTGAAGTCACATTTTCAATATCAATGCCGTTTTCCGCTGTGATAAACACTTTGTCATACTGTTTGAATTCGCCGAAATAAAGGTTAGGTTTTTTCATGTTATTTCTCCTGTATTTTATTTTTGCCTATACACATTTAGCATAAAACAAAATCAAATCCCTGTCAATAACTAATTGTTTTAAATTAAAAACAATTAATATGTTCTTGACAATTAAAAATCGTTAAGGTAAAATTTTTTTATCTGCGAATTTTGGAGGAAATATGAAAAAGGAAAAAACAAAAAAGCAGAAGGCACATATTTTCAGAAATACCGCCTTCATGCTCAAATGTGCATGGAAAAGTGCGCCTTTGTCGCTGATTATAATATACCTTGCATATATTCTTGAGAATGTTTATTACTCCGTTGTTGTCGGCATTATGTTCTTGCAGACCGCCCTTTCAATTATTGAAGGCAACGGCACTTTCAAAGAATTTGCAATCAAGATGTGTATTATCGTTTTCGGCAAGGTGTTTGTTGACCTGCTTGCATATATCGATATGTATACGGTCAGAACGAAATTTGAAATCAAATGCGAAAGCTACATAAACAGCCTCATTTTCAAAAAAGCTCAAGAGGTCGAGCTCGGTTGCTATGAAAACCCCGAATTTTTCGATAACTATAACAGAGCGACATGGGTTGTTGAAAAAGGCGGTTTCAAAAGAATAATCGAGGGCTCGGCATGGACAATCGGCTCGGCAGTGAGTATAGTTTTCCTCATTTTCTATCTTGTTTCGATTGACCCGTTTCTTCTTTTCTTTATCCTCTGCCCTATTCTTGTTATCGCTCTCAGAGTCAAGAAAAACAACATTGAACTCGAGGAAGAAAAGGAATGGACTCCTTTTGAAAGACAGAAGGAATACACCAAAAGAACAATTCTTCTCAAGGATTTTGCAAAGGAAATCAAAACAACAGGCATATTCGATGTTATAAAAAACAGATTCAGAGGTGCGGTTGAAGGCAAAATCGGCGTTATTAAAAAATACGGCTGGAGAGTTGCGGTTGTTGAATCAATTGCGGATTTTCTCGGCGAAATCATTCCTGTTGGCGGCGGCTTCGGTTACGGATGCTACAGACTGATGGTGCTTCAGAATCTCGAAATCGCGGATTTCTCCGTTCTCATTTCGGCAATCACAACCACAAGAAACAAGTTAAATCAGCTTGCCCGCTATTTCACCATGCAGCAAAAGCATTGCTTATGGGTTCAGAACATGAGAGATTTTCTCAATTATGAAACAAAAATCGTCGGCGGCGACATTGAACCGGGCGACTTTGAAAGCCTTGAATTCAGAAAGGTTTCTTTCAGATATGAAGGCAACGACAAAAACACCCTCAACAATGTTTCATTCAAAATCAACAAAGGCGAAACCTTTGCAATCGTCGGTCACAACGGTGCGGGAAAGACCACTCTTTCAAAACTCATCATGCGCCTATATGACGTTACCGAGGGCGAAATTCTTTACAACGGAATAAACATTAAAGAATACGACCTTGCAAAATACCGTGATAAATTCGCAAGTGTTTTTCAGGATTACAGGATTTTTGCAATGACGGTTGCGGAAAATGTTCTTATAGAAGAGGTTGATGAAAACAACATTGACCGTGCAACCAAAGCGCTTATTCAGAGCGGTGTTCACGAAAAAATACAGACTCTTCCCGAAAAAGAAAACACCCTTCTTACAAGAGAATTTGATGATAGGGGCGCACTGCTTTCGGGTGGCGAATCACAGAAAGTAACAATTGCAAGAATGTTTGCAAAGAACTTTGAAGTTGCAATTCTCGATGAGCCTTCATCGGCACTTGACCCTGTTGCGGAAAGTAAGATGTATGATTCGCTGATGGAAGGCACTCAGGGCAAAACCGTTTTCTATATCTCACACAGACTTTCCAGCGCAACACGTTCGGACAGAATTCTTGTTTTCTCAAAAGGAAAGCTCACAGAATCGGGTACTCACGACGAGCTTATGGCTCTCGGCGGAGAATATAACGAGATGTTTACTCTTCAGGCATCGGGCTACAAGGAGGAGGTGTCGGAAAATGAGTAAAAAAACAAAAAAGAGGCGTGAAGGCTCAGGCACATTCCGGAATAATCTCTATATGCTCGGCTTTATCGCCAAAAATTCTCCCGGTCTTCTTTTCGGATATATCTTTTTCGACGTTTTGACAAATGTTCCGTGGATACTCTCAAACGTTGTTCTTCTCAAATATATCATAGATGTTGTAACATCGGGCGTTGATTTTTACAGAGCGGGAATTGCCTGCGGAATTTTTGCGGCAATCGTTATCATCGGCACAATCGGAAGCACAATCTTCTATGAAATCTTTCTTCCGAAGCAGCGTGAAAAACTTAATTATAAGCTCTACACACAGATTTATGACAAAGCCGCAAGAATGGATTTTGAGGCATATGATAATCCCGCATACTATAACGACCTTGTTCTTGCGATGACATCGATGAACGAAAGAGTTGAAAGAGTTCTTTTGGACGCACAGGATATCACAAGACTTATGACCTCAATTATTTCAATAACGGCGGTTATAGCAACGATTGACCCCCTCTGCCTCGTTTTCATCTTCCTTTGCGTAGGATTCATGATTCCCATCGGCAGACTCATCGCAAAGGTCAACGTTAAACGCACCGAAGCCATGACCCCGCTTGACAGAAAGAATCTTTATTTCAGCAGAGTTTTCTATCTTCAGGACTATGCAAAGGAATTAAGACTCAACCCCGCAGGAGAAATGGTTGAGAGAAGATACAACAAAAATGTTATCGACAGACTTGTTACCATTTCCCCGTTTTTAAGAAAACAATGGCAGCTTTATTTCTGCCAGGAAGCATTGCCGATGACCTTACTTGTATATCTCGGAATTGCTCTTTATATGGGATATAAAGCAATAGTCACAAAAGAAATCACTCTCGGCGAATTTGCCGCAACCTTCAACGGTGCAAACGCAGTCAGCAGATGTGTTTTTGACCTCACAAGCTGGTTTTCAATCAATCTTCGTGAAAACGGTCTTTATGTTGAAAAATTCCGTAAATTCATGAGTGCAAAAGAAAAAATTATCGGCGGCGATGTCAAAACCGTGTTCGACAATCCTCCGACAATCAAATTTGAGAATGTTTCATTCACCTACCCCGGCAACGAAAAACCGACTCTCAAAAACATAAATCTTGAAATCAAGCCCTACCAGAAAATTGCACTTGTCGGATATAACGGCGCAGGAAAAACAACCCTCACCAATCTTCTTTTAAGGCTTTATGATGTTACCGAAGGAAAAATCACCGTTGACGGCACGGATATAAAAGAATGGGATATCCCCTCTTATCACGAAAACTACGCCGCCGTTTTCCAGGATTTCTCCCTTTTCGGCGCAACGGTCGGAGAAAACGTTGCAATGAACGACCATCCCGACAAAGAAAGAGTTCTTGACGCACTCAGAGAAAGCAGTTTCGGAAAAGAACTCAAAAACGGAACGGACACTATTTTGCTTCGTGAATTTGACGACGGCGGTCTTTCGCTTTCGGGCGGCGAAGGTCAGAAAGTTGCAGTTGCAAGAGCGTTTTATAAAAAATGTCCGTTTGCAATTCTTGATGAACCAAGCGCAAACCTTGACCCCGTTTCGGAATACGCACTCAACGAAGCAATGTCGAGGGCGGCTGAAGATAAAACAGTTATTTTCATTTCGCACAGACTTTCGACAACCGTTATGGCAGACGTTATTTATATGCTTGAAAACGGCGAAATAGTTGAAAGCGGTTCTCACGATGAGCTTATGGCACTCGGCGGAAAATATGCCTATATGTTCAATCTTCAGGCAGAGAAATACACCGAAAACAACCAAGGTGAATAATATGGGGAAAAGAATTTCGGACAAGGCTTTTTACAAAACTTTTATTATCATGACACTGACCATGGCAGGTCAGAATCTTATCACTTTCGGTGTTAACCTTGCAGACTCCGTAATGATGGGTGCATACAGCGAAACCGCACTCAGCGGTGTCGGAATCTGCAACAACGTTCAGTTTTTCCTCAACATGGCGGCATCGGGCATTTCCTCGGGAATGGCAGTTATCGCCTCGCAGTATTGGGGCAAAAAAGATACAAAACCCATTCACAGGGTTTCCTCGGTTGCAATATGGCTCGGAATAATTTTTACAGCTCTGATTTTTGCTTTTGCAACGATTGCACCCGAAACACTTATCCAACTTTTCACGGATAAAGAAGCTGTCATTGAGCAGTCGGTTGAATACCTCGACATAATAAAGCATACATATCTCCCGTTTACACTTTCAACAATTATTCTTTCAATATTAAGAAGCGTTGAAACTGTAAAAATAGGTTTTTATGTTTCGCTTTCATCCTTTGCAGTCAACATTTTACTCAATTACGCACTCATTTACGGTAAATTCGGGGCACCCGAAATGGGCATAAGAGGTGCGGCGATTGCAACTCTTATTTCGCGTCTGATTGAATTTGTCGTTACAGTCGTTTATCTTTTATTCATTGATAAAAAACTGAAAATGAAGATAAAGGATTTGTTTGTAACCGACAAGCAAATGATAAAAGATTACTTCAAAACGGGCTTGCCGCTTATGATGAGCAGCGTTTCATGGGGAATTGCAATGAGTATTCAGGGCGCAATCATCGGCAGACTTATTGAAAGCGCTATTGCCGCAAACAGCATTGCAACAACGATTTTCCAGGTTGCAACGGTTATCTGTTATGCGTCGAGTAATGTTGCGTGCGTGCTTATAGGCAAAACAATCGGTGAAAACAAGCCTATGGAAATAATTAAAAAACGAAGCAAAAATCTTCAGCTCATATTCCTTGCAATAGGAGTAATATCAAGCGGTATTCTGCTCCTGACAAAAAACCTGATTATTGATTTTTACGATGCTTCGCCCGAAACAATTGATATAACCAATCAGTTTATTTGGGTGCTTGCCGTTACAATAATCGGCACTGCATATGAAGCACCTGCGCTTTGCGGAATTGTATCGGGCGGCGGCGAAACCTCGTTCGTTCTCAAAAACGACATTATCTTTATGTGGCTTATAGTACTGCCTCTGAGTGCATTAAGTGCTTTTGTTTTTAAATTCCCCGTTGTTGTCACCTTTGCCTGCCTCAAAGCAGACCAAGTTTTAAAATGCGCCGTTGCACTTGTTAAAGTCAACAGCTTCAACTGGGTTAAGACGGTTACGAGAGAATAATACAAAACAAAAACAGGTGACTGCGGATGTCCGTAATCACCTGTTATCTTTTTATCAGATTATCCTACCTTGCCTGATTTTGTTATCTTAGGCGGAGGTGTGACTTTAACCTTTTTTCTTTCGGGGTTGCGTTCAATAAGCGGTGTTGCACCGTCATTGACACAAGCCGATGTTATGCACACTCTCTCAACGGTATTATCCGAAGGCACGGTATACATAACCGGCATAAGAACGCTCTCGATAATGGAACGAAGTCCTCGAGCACCCGTTTTCTTTTCAAGTGCTTTTTCAGCAATCGCTTCGAGTGCGGTATCGTCAAATTCAAGCTCGACTTCATCAAGCTTGAACAGTTCTTTATACTGCTTTACGATTGCGTTTTTGGGTGTTGTAAGTATTTTTACAAGTGCATCCTTATCAAGCTCACGAAGAGTTGTCACAACAGGCATCCTGCCGACAAGCTCGGGAATAAGTCCGAACTTCACGAGATCCTGCTGAATAACCTTCTCCATGAGATTTTCTTTTGCAGATTCTGCCTTGCTCTTAATTTGGGCACCGAAACCGAGAGTTGAACCCTCGGAGCGTTTTTCGATTATCTTTTCGATTCCGTCAAACGCACCGCCGCAGATAAAGAGAATATTTGAAGTATCAATCTGAATAAACTCCTGCTGAGGATGCTTTCTGCCGCCCTGAGGAGGTACATTGGCAACTGTTCCTTCAATAATCTTGAGGAGTGCCTGCTGAACGCCTTCACCGCTGACATCTCTTGTTATTGAGGGGTTTTCGCTCTTGCGGGCGATTTTATCAATCTCATCAACATAGATAATGCCTCTTTCGGCTCTTTCAATGTCGAAATCAGCCGCCTGAATAATTCTGAGAAGAATATTCTCAACATCTTCGCCGACATAACCCGCTTCGGTAAGAGTTGTTGCATCTGCAATGGCAAAAGGCACATCAAGAATTTTTGCAAGAGTCTGTGCAAGCATGGTTTTGCCGACACCCGTGGGACCGAGAAGAAGAATGTTGCTCTTCTGAATCTCAACATCGGAAATACCCTTGCTCTCTATTCTCTTATAATGATTATAGACCGCAACACTGAGCGCAATTTTTGCCGCATCCTGACCGATAACATATTCATCAAGCTTCGCCTTGATTTCAACGGGCTTGGGAAGAGTTGAAATATCGGTTGCACGGCGTTTTTTATGAGAAGGCTCGGATTCAATTATCGAACAGCAAAGGTCGATACATTCGTTGCAGATATAAACATTGGGACCTGCAATGAGCTTGTCAACCTGGTCCTGCGTTTTATAACAGAACGAACATGAAACCTTCTTTTCATCATCTCTGGGCATATTTTGCCTCCTGTGGGATTTTACTTATAATATAATTGACTGTTGAGAAATGATGACGGATGGCATTTTTCTCTCATGAAGGCGTATAGTGTATACGTCGATTGCGAAAAAATGTCAAACAAACAACAAATTACAGCGTTTGTGTTCCGTCGCATTTATCGGCAGTCACACCTTATCTGTGTGCAATTACTTTATCAACAAGACCATACTCCATAGCCTCCTGAGCTGTGAGATAGTTGTCTCTTTCGGTATCTCTTGCAATTTCTTCAATGCTTCTGCCGGTGTTTTCTGCAAGAATTCTGTTGAGCTTTTCTCTTGTTTTGAGAATGTGGTCCGCAACAATCTTGATTTCGGTTGCCTGACCTCTTGCACCGCCAAGGGGCTGGTGAATCATGATTTCGCTGTTTGGAAGAGCAAATCTCTTGCCTTTTGCACCCGATGAAAGCAGAAATGCACCCATTGATGCAGCCATGCCCATGCAGATGGTTGAAACATCGCACTTGATATACTGCATTGTGTCATAAATCGCCATGCCTGCAGTAACCGAACCACCTGGGCTGTTGATATAAAGGCTGATATCCTTATCGGGGTCCTGACCTTCAAGGAAAAGAAGCTGTGCAACAACGATGCTTGCGGTTGTGTCGTTTACCTCATCGGAGAGAACGATAATTCTGTCGTTAAGAAGGCGGGAGAAAATGTCATAAGAACGCTCGCCTCGGTTTGTCTGTTCAACAACATAGGGTACTAATGCCATAATAATTCAATCCTTTCTCCGCTTTGATTAATAAATGAAAAACCGGCAGTTAAACCGGTTTTTCGTTAAACTCATAATTAAGTATAGTTTGAATATCCCTGACTTATTCAACCAAAGAAATTATTCAGCTGCTTCTTCCTTCTTCTCAGCTGCTTTCTTTGTTGTCTTCTTTGCCGCAGGCTTCTTTGCGGGCTTTTCCTCAGCCTCGTCTTCTTCCTTCTTTTCAGCAGCTTTCTTTGTTGCCTTCTTTGCTGCGGGCTTCTTTGCCTTTGCAGAGTCGATAACAAGCTTCAGAGCATCCTGTCTTGCAATTTCAGCTGAAATTGTTTCAGCAGGAACAAGTTCCTTAATCTTTTCAACATCAAGCTGATACATTTCAGCCATCTTTGAATATTCTTCTTCAATCTTTTCGTCAGTTGCCTTAAGTCCTTCGAGCTCGATAATCTTTTCAACTGCAAGCTCAATCTTAACATCTGCAACTGCGCGCTCTCTCATCTGGCCTTCAAATGTTGCCATGTCCATACCCATATACATGAGATAGGTGTTGAGGTCAATACCCTGCTGACCGACTCTCTGTGCGAAGGAATCAACGTTTTCCTTTGCCTTGTTGTCATACATGCAATCAGGAATTTCGCCTTCAACATTCTGAGTGAGAACGTCGATAACTGCATCTTCAAATGCATGCTGAGCACTTTCCTGCTTTCTCTTGAGCATATCGTCTTCGATACCCTTCTTGAGATCGGCAACTGTTTCGTATTCGCCCATTTCCTTTGCAAATTCATCATCAAGCTCGGGAGGTTCCTTAACCTTGATTTCATGAAGCTTAATCTTGAATACCGCTGCCTTTGAAGCAAGCTCGGGAGCATATGCTTCGGGGAATGTTACGTTAACATCAAATTCTTCGCCGATTGAGTGGCCGATAATCTGCTCTTCAAAACCGGGAATGAATGAACCTGAACCGATTGTAAGCTCATATTTTTCTGCCTTGCCGCCGTCAAATGCTACGCCGTCAACAAAACCTTCGAAGTCGATAACTGTGATATCGCCGTCTTTAACTGCTCTGTCATCAACATTAACGATTCTTGCACCTCTGTCAAGCATGTGCTCGATTTCGTGGTCGATTTCTTCTGCAGTAACCTTAACCTCTGCCTTTTCAGCGGTAAGACCCTTGTAAGCCTTGAGAGTGATTTCGGGCTTAACTGTTACGTTGAAGGACATAACAACACCTTCTTCTTTGCTCATTGTCTTAACGTCGAAGTCACGGGGCTGGTCAACGGGAGTGATACCTGCTTCTTCATAAGCAGCCTGAACTGTTGCGGGGAAAACGATGTCAAGTGCATCTTCAAAGAAAACTTCCTGACCGTAAAGCTTCTCAATCATCATGAGAGGAGCCTTGCCCTTACGGAAACCGGGAATCTGAATTGACTTTCTCTGCTTGAGATAAGCCTGCTGAATAGCAGCTCTGAAATCTTCTGCTGAAACAGCGATTTCAACTGCATATGTGTTGGTTTCTGTTTTGTTAGCTGATACTAAGCTCATTTAGAATTCCTCCGTTTCGACATTTCTGCCGATTGATATTTTAACGCTATAGATTATAACAAATATATTTAAAAATTTCTATATTAATTTATATATATTTGTATTTTCTTATGTTCGGTTAATTTTTACTGTTTTTTCACCGTATTTTTGGTTATATTGACAAACATTAATATACCAAAGCAGGACAAAACTCCAGATAATCGCTTGAAATGAGGGAAAATCTTATTCCGTCACTCTCCCCGATAAATGCACCTGCATGAGAATACGAATGAAGATGCCCGTAATAACAGCGTGTTATTTTTTCTTGGGCAAGAACATTATAAATCTCATCGCATTTCTGAGTTATATTAATTGGCGGATAGTGAAGAAACACAACGGGTTCAAGCCCCGTTTCCTTTGCGGCGGTTATGGAAGCACGCAGTCTGCCAGCCTCACGAAGCACCACCTTTTTATCGGCATCGCTTTCGGCATCAAAAAACCAGCCTCTTGTGCCGCATATCGCAAAATCGCCCTCGGTATAAGTGTTGTTATGAAGAATATTCAATGTTGAAAGAGAATGTTTTTCAAAAAACTCATCCGACTTTTTCTTTGTTGCCCACCAATAATCGTGATTACCTTTGAGAATTATTTTTCTGCCCGGCAGAGAATTAAGAAATTTAAAATCTTCAAGTCCCTGCTCAAGATTCATGCACCAGGAAATATCCCCTGCTATCACAACCGTATCATTATCGCTTACAAGACGGCGCCAATTTTTTTCAAGACGCTGTTCATAATCTGTCCAGCCGCCGAAAATATTCATTGACTTGCCCGTAGCAAGCGAAAGATGTGTATCTCCGATTGCAAAAAGAGCCATAGACATTTCCTTTCATAAAATAATCATAACAAATTCGCTCATAATATCATTGCGGGTTATTCCGTAAAAACAACGAAAGGAGAAACTGCAATGGATAAGAAAATCAGCGAAATCACTTGTTTTGCAAAGAACTGCGTTTATCACAAGGGCGAAACCGCTTGCACGGCAGGCAGCATTGAAGTAGGCAATTCAACAGCCTGCAAGTGCGGTGAAACACAGTGTTCAACTTTCAAACTCAACGATAACGCAACAACAATGTAAATCAGATACCGAGCATATCGAATACTACACCGTCCATGCTGTCCTTTGAGCAGCAGCCGTCAAATCTCACAGCCTTATTACGGAGATTTGCAAGCTGTTCGGGACAGCTTTTGCCTGTTACGGCTGCAAGACGTTCAACCATTTCGAATTCATCGAGATTATCGTTCTTTCCGTCAACGGCTTCAAGAACTGCTGCGCTGAACTTGAAGGGGCTTGCGGTTGAAGCGATAACAGCAGGAGTGTTATCACCTGTTTCTGCTTTATAATCATAATAAACCTTGACTGCAACTGCGGTATGAGTATCGCAGAGATAGTTCTTTTCTTTGAAAATCTTTGCGATTGTCGCCTTTGTTGCATCATCATCACAGCATCCTGCGGCAAACTGAGCCTTGATTGCGGCAAGAGTATCCGCATCGACCTCGTACTTACCGTCTTCGGAAAGCTGCTTCATCCAGTCGGTTACCTTTTCGCTTCCTGCGATTGAATAGAGGAGTCTTTCAAGGTTGCTGGAAATAAGAATATCCATTGAAGGAGAAATTGTTGTGAAGAATTCACGGTTTCTGTTGTAAACACCGGTTGTGAGGAACTCGGTGAGAACGGAGTTGCTGTTGGAAGCGCAGATAAGCTTCTTGACGGGAAGACCCATTTCCTTTGCATAGTAAGCCGCAAGGATATTGCCGAAGTTACCTGTAGGAACCACAACATTTATCTCTTCGCCTGCCTTGATTTCGCCCTTTGCAAGCAAATCGCAATAAGCTGAGAAATAATAAACAATCTGAGGACAGAGTCTGCCCCAGTTGATTGAGTTTGCAGATGAAAATGCCATGGAATTTTCAGCAAGCTTATCGGAGATGGCCTTGTCTGTGAAAATTCTCTTCACACCGCTCTGTGCATCGTCGAAGTTGCCTTCGATTGCAGAAACAGCAACATTATTGCCCTCCTGAGTACACATCTGAAGCTTCTGCATAGGGCTTACGCCGTCACTCGGATAGAAAACAAGAATCTGTGTGTTTTCAACATCCTTGAAGCCTTCGAGTGCAGCCTTACCTGTATCGCCCGATGTTGCAACAAGAATAACAATTTTTGTACCGGGTGCAGCCTTTCCGCTGGAAACCGTGAGAAGTCTGGGAAGTATCTGAAGAGCCATGTCTTTAAACGCACAAGTGGGGCCCTTGAAGAGTTCGAGAATATGCACACCGTTTTCGATAGTTTCAACGGGTGCTACTTTTTCGCTTGAGAAACCGGTTTCATACGCGCCCTTAACGCAGGAATCAACCTCCGCTTCGGTGAAATCGGTGAGAAACAGAGAAAGAATTGACTTTGCTCTGCCGATATAATCATATCCTGCGATTATTTCGATTTCGCTCATCGATACCTTAGGGAGATTCTCGGGGACAAAAAGACCGCCCTCGGAAGAAATACCCTTGGTGATTGCCTGAGATGCGGAAACCTTGACCGCAGTATTTCTTGTACTTACATAATTCATTTAACATCATCCTTTTCGGAAAAAGTAATTCAAAATATTATAACACAAGTTTTCAAAATTGTAAAATGCTTTATACAACAATTAAAAACGATATATATGTAAAGTGTTTTTGCTTTACACTACATTCAGCATAGTCTTGTATATATTATTGCTTTAAAAGAATTCTATTCGCATTATGCGTCGTTGATAATATTAGATCTATCTGTTCACAAGTATTAAACAATCTGTATGCTGTAAAGCTGTTTAACTTTACAATACACATTGATATTATGTTGTTTCGAACGCATTTTCAATATAGTTTATGCCGCAAAGTTTATCGTTATCATCAACATAAACCTCACAAACGTCAAAAGCTGTCTGCGAATTTATTTTCGCCGCCGACAAAAAGCTCTTTGCCGCCATTTCAAGTCTTTTACGCTTACCCTCATCAACTGCTTCCATGGGTCTGATGCTTGTGTTTTTGTTTCTTGTTTTCACTTCAACAAAATAAAGCACACCGTTTTTCTCGGCAACAATATCAATCTCGCCGAAACGGCAGACATAGTTTGAAGAAAGTATACCGTATCCGTTATCACGCAGATAACGCGCCGCAAATATCTCTCCCCACACACCCGTTTTATTCTTTATCATTTCTTTTCACCGATAAACGATTTAAGAAAACTCATGCGGTGGCAGGGCGAAATTCCGTGCTCGGTAAGCATTTCATAATGAAGCTTTGTGCCGTAGCCCTTATGCTTTGCAAACTGATATTGCGGATACTGCTTATCAATTTCAAGCATAAATCTGTCTCGGCTGACCTTTGCAAGAATTGAGGCTGCGGCAATTGACATGCTTTTTGCATCGCCCTTGACAACAGTTTCACCCTTGATTTCAAGAGGCGGAAGTCTGTTTCCGTCTATCAAAGCATAATCGGCAGGTATATCAAGTCCTTCAACAGCATTTTTCATTGCAAGATAAGTTGCCTGAAGAATATTTATTTCATCAATAACCTTTTCGTCAATGCTTGCAACACACCAGCTTATTGCTTTTTCTTTTATTACATCAAAAAGAGCTTCTCTTTTCTTTTCAGAAAGCTTTTTTGAATCGTTGAGACCTTCAATTTCGCAGTTTTCGGGAAGAATAACCGCCGCCGCAAAAACAGGACCTGCCAAAGGGCCTCTGCCCGCTTCGTCTACACCGCAGACTGCTTTGAATCCCTTGTTTTTTGCGTTGATTTCATACTGATAATCCATAAAACTCTCACCTTTTAAAGAAACTGCTTATCTATAACTTTATTAATGATATCGTAAAGATACTGCAGACTGAACTCGGGAGTTTTTTCAATTACTCCATGCTTTGAGGCAAGCTCTTCTGTATATTCGTTAAGGGGGAAAATCCTGAGGTTTGAATAGCTCTGTCCGTAATGGGTTACCGCACCCGAAAACTTGACATTTTCAATACTGATTTCACCCGTGGCATTGTTCCTTACAATCTCAAAGTTGAGAACACCGCCGAGCATCCTCGGACCTCTGTTCTGCGCCGAAATGAAGTTACCGAGAGAATAAGCAACAAGGGTTCTGCTTCCGTCCGCATTATCTATATATTCAACGGGCTGAATAACATGGGGATGTGTTCCGATAATAACATCCGCACCCCATGAAGCAAGCTTTTCGGCAAGCTGACGCTGACTGTCGGTCGGTTCATGTGTATATTCATTGCCCCAATGTGCACTTACAACAACAACATCGGCAACCGATTTCGCATCTATAATTCTCTGCTGGAGTCGGGTTTCCTCCGATGCTCGGACAAGAATCACTTCGGAATCCTCAGGAAGAGAAAGACCGTTTGTGGACTCCGTAAATCCGAGATAAGCGATTTTAACACCGTTAACCTCATGCATGGGGATATTTGAATAATCGTCTCTGTTGAGGTAAGCTCCGCAGGTTATTGCGTTCTTACTCTTCCAGAAATTAATCGCAGAAATAAGACCCTTTTCACCGCAGTCAATTGAATGATTGGTTGCGATATTGAAAACATCAAAACCAAGATTAAGCATTTCTTCGCCGACCTCAACGGGAGAGTTGAACATCGGATATGTGGAAACATTGTGTTCGGTTGAAATAATTGTTTCCTGATTTAAAATTGCAACATCCGGTTGTGAAATAATATCCTCAAAATTCTCATAGGCATATGAAAAATCATAACCCTCGCTCGTTCTTGCCGCCGCCTGATTATAAATCGGTTTATGGATGAGATTATCACCAACGGCAACAAAACTTACGGATGAAAAAAGAATTTGTTCCTCGGTTGTTGTGGGATCTGCACCGGGACGGGCATCCGCACTTATATCAAGGCTGTTATCCGAATTTCTTGTAAAGAATATGACACCGAGCGCCAAAACATCAAGGGCGATTATCACAGCAAGAAAAACCGCCAACTTCTTTCTCATAACAACACCTCTTTTTCAGGCTTAATCGAGAGTAATCTTTCCGAGCTTTCCCGAACGGTATTCGTCAAGAAGCATAACCGCCGCTCTTTCCGTATCGGTTTCGCCACCCTTGATGAGCATACCTCTTTTTGCACCTATAAGCTCCAGAAGCTCATAAGGCTCAAGCTCATCAAAATCACTTATTCTATATCTTTCCGCAAGTCTCTGCGGATAATTCTTCTGCATGACCAGAAGGAGTCTGACCGCAATCTCCTGACTGTCAAGAATTTCGTCCTTGACGGAGCCGATAAATGCAAGCTTAAAACCAACCTCGGGGTCCTCAAATTTGGGCCAGAGAACACCGGGAGTATCGAGAAGCTCAATTCCCGAACCGATGGCAAACCACTGATTGCTTCTTGTTACACCGGGCTTATCCGCAACCTTTGCACGGTTTTTACCCGCCATTCTGTTGATAAACGAGGATTTGCCCGTGTTGGGAATACCGACAACCATAACACGCAGAGATTTCCCCGCCATGCCTTTCTCGGTATTTGCCTTGATTTTCTCTTTGAGAACTTCTCTTACAGCGGCCTGAAATTTATCAAGGCCTTTACCGCTTCTGCAATCCACAGGCAATGCGGTTATTCCTTTTGCCGCAAGCTCTTTTATCTTTCTTGAAGTTGCGCTATCGTCAGCAAGGTCACACTTATTCAGCAAAACTATCCTCGGCTTTGAACCGACAATTTCATCAATCTCGGGATTCCTGCTGCTTTCGGGAATTCTTGCATCAACTATTTCACAAACCGCATCAACAAGCGGCAAGCTTTCTTTTATAAGTCTTCGGGTTTTCGCCATATGACCCGGAAACCATTGTACTGTCATGTTTTCGTTCATAACTTTTAACCTATCTTAAACTGTCCGAAAGGCGCAATTCTGAAAAGTGCCTCTCCGAGTATATATTCTTCTCTGATAAGACCGACTCTGTTATCACGGCTGTCGGTTGAAGCGTTTCTGTTGTCACCCATAACAAAAACATATCCCTCGGGAACAGTTACGGGCTTGTAGAAATCTTCTCTGTCACGAGTGGGTTCGTTTATATAGGGCTCATCAAGTGCAACGCCGTCAACATAAACAATGCTGTTTTCAAAATCAATATCAACAGTCTGACCCTCGGTTGCGATAATTCTTTTAACAAGCACATCGGGGATCTGAGGCGACTTTGACGGCTGACATGTTACAACTATATCTCCGTTCTGAGGTTCACCGTAATAAGCGGTAAGAATAATTCTGTCGGCATTATGAAGCGTGGGATACATCGAACCGCCGACTACACCGACCGTTCTGAAAAGAAAAATAAAAACAAGAGCAACTGCAACTATTGCTGTTGTAATTATTGAAACAAAATCAAAACAAGCATCTACCGAACCGCCTTTTTCTTTTGTTTTACTCATATTTTCAGACACCGTGAACACCTCTTTCATTCATATATCTTCCATTCGGAAGCAGGATAAAGTCTTACAAGTGCTTTCCCGAGAATATAGTTTTCGTCGATAAGACCGATTTTACTCGAACGGCTGTCAAGCGAAATGTTACGGTTATCACCCATAACAAAAACCTTGCCCTCTTCAACCGTCAACGGGAACTCAACATCTCCTCTCCTTCTTGTGGGTTCATTTATATAAGGTTCATAAATTTCTGTTCCGTTAACATAAACCTTAGAACTGTCGAAATCAATATAAACCGTGTCGCCGCCAACCGCAATAACACGCTTGATAATCGGTACATTTCTTTCCCACGGCTGAGTAACAACAACTATGTCGCCTCTGTCAACACTTGTTGTTATTCCCGAAATGGCAACCCAATCGCCGTCTTTGAGAGTCGGAAACATCGAATCGCCGTCAACTCCCAAAATTCTGAAAACAAATGCAAACACAATAAAAACAACTATTATTGCACCTTTCAGGGAATCTACCATGTCATAAAAAAGTCCGAGTGCCACAGGTGTTTTTATTTCTTCCTGCACCGAAATCGGATTGAATTCAATCCAGAATTCTTCAATTCTCCGCACGGTAATCTCCCCTTTCACAATAATGATTTGATAAGATGTAATTAATTTAAAGAAATAACAATAAAGGTGTAACAACCTGAAATTGTTACACCCTCATGCTCATTATCTGATCTGTTCCTTAACCTTAGCAGCCTTACCAACTCTGTCTCTGAGGTAATAGAGCTTGCTTCTGCGAACACGACCGTGTCTTACAACCTCTACCTTAGCTACATTGGGGGAGTGAACGGGGAATACCCTTTCAACACCTACACCGTATGAAAGGCGGCGAACCGTGAAGGTTTCTGAAATTCCTGAACCCTTGCGAGCGATAACTGTACCTTCGAAAAGCTGAATTCTTTCCTTGTCACCTTCACGAATCTTAACGTGGACCTTAACGGTGTCACCGATTTCGATTACAGGAACTTCGGACTTGAGTGAGTCCTGTGCGATAAGTTTGAGTGCATCCATTGTTATTTTCCTCCGATTTTTTCAGGTGTTCATAACTGTTACACAGAAAGAGGAACATCCGCTTTAATGTTATTGGCATTAAACCCCGTCTTTGAGAGCCGAAACCGCAACTGACGGCACAAATGCGAGTAATATAATATCATATGTTTTAAAAGATTGCAAGCATTTTTTTGTTAAATCCGCAAAAAATTGTGAATTTAAACATTTTGACGGGTTTTCACTGTTTTATATGTCCAATGTTATTCAAATATGCTCAAATCTTCCCTCAAAAGCTTTGTTCTGACTATCTCTGTTTTCTCGGGCTGAGCCGAAAATTCGCCGTAAAGCGCACTCATGAGAAGCTCCGCATTGAGATTCACGGAATTGCCCGCTGCAAGAATTGTTTTTACTCTTACATATTTTCCGTCCTGTTTTATTTCAAAGGCACGGATAAGCTCGCAGAGATTAACTGTTTTTATTCCCCTCTTGCTTCGCTTTTCGGCATTGAGAACACCGCCCTCAATTAGCGAAGCCGCACCCGAAGCAAAGCCTTCTGCTTCGCCATCGGAAGTGAATTCAACATCGATTTCATATTCCCCCGCCGCAATTTCGTTGGGTTTGCAAATCGGTTTTGCAACATCAACGATTTCTATCCCCTCGGGCATAACGGCATTGAGTCTTTTCTTGATTTCCTTGAAAGAAAGCTCTTCTTCAATTCTTATATCGAGAGGCTCACGCATGCCCGACTGACCGAGAGGAAGAGGCATGAGGAAGGTCATATACGGATGAGGATTGAAGCCTTCGGTATACCACAGCGGTATATCTGCACGGCGCACGGCTCTTGTCATGCAACGGTTCATGTCAAGATGAGAGATATAGACGGCAAGTCCGTCTTTTTTAAACCACAGTCTTACCGATTTCATCGCACGCACCTCCGTTAAGCTTATTTGCACCGCATCCTGCACATTTTTCACGGCAGCAAGCGGTTGTTACTCCTTCATGAGCTTTTTTGCTTTCGCTGATAAGGAATCTCTTTGTTACACCGTAATCCATATGCTCCCACGGGAGAACTTCTTCATAATCACGGCGTCTTGCGGTATAGAAAAACGGGTCAATTCCGTTTTCCGCAAAGCTTTCTTCCCAGGCTTCTTTCTTAAGATGCTCCGACCAACCGTCGAGCTTACAGCCCTTGCGCCATGCGGTTTCGATAACATCGGCAAGACGTCTGTCGCCTCTTGCAAAAACGCCCTCGAGGAAGCTTGTCCAGGGAACATGCCTTGAAACATTGACCTTTCTTGTTGTAACGCAGTTGATGAGGAAATCCTGCTTTTCAATAAGAGTATCGGGTTTATCCTGAGGCTCCCACTGGAAAGGAGTAAAGGGTTTCGGGACAAGCGATGCAAGGCTAATGCTTACGCTGACACTCTTACCCTTGGGTTTATCGGGATTTTTATAAAATTCGTCAACAACCGCCTGAGCAAGATTGGCAATGCCTCTGATATCTTCTTCAGTTTCGGTAGGAAGTCCTATCATAAAATAGAGCTTCACGGCTGTCCAACCGCCCGAGAAAGCCTGAGCTGCTGTACGCAAAACTTCTTCTTCTGTTATATTTTTATTGATGACGTCACGCAGACGCTGTGTACCCGCTTCGGGAGCAAAAGTAAGACCGCTTCTTCTGACGGCGTTGAGCTTTTCCATAAGCTCTTTCGGGAAATTATCCGCACGGAGCGATGGCAGAGCGATATTGATTTTTTCGTCAATTGTCCACGGAAGCATATTCTTTATAAGAGTTTCAAGACCTCTGTAGTCACTCGTACTGAGCGAGCAGAGTGAAATTTCATCATAGCCCGTGCTGTCACAGATAGCCTTGCACTGCGCCTCAACGGCCTCGGGAGATTTGCTTCTGAGAGGTCTGTTAAGGAAACCCGCCTGGCAAAAACGGCAGCCTCTTATACAGCCTCGGAAAATTTCGACCGTTGTTCTGTCGTGAACAACCTCAAGAAAAGGCACAACAAACTCTGATGGTGCAAACATCTCATCGAGATTTGCAACATTTCTCTTGACCACCTTTTCAGGTGCGCCGTTGGTAGGAGTTACGGATTTTACGGTGTTGTCTTCATTATATTCAACCTCATAAAGTGAGGGAACATAAACGCCCTTAATCTGTGCGGCGGCAACAAGAAACTCCTGCCTTGTCGCTCCCTTTGCCTTATATTCCTTAAGCAAATCAATAAGCTCGTTTGTAACTTCTTCACCGTCGCCGGGCAGAGTTATGTCAAAGAATTCCGCCATAGGTTCAGAGTTGCAAACACAAGCACCACCTGCAATAACTATCGGGGTGAGCGATGTTCTGTCCTTTGACCTTACGGGCAGACCCGCAAGGTAAAGCATATTGAGAACGTTGGTATAGCTGAGTTCATACTGCATGGTGAAACCGAGAATATCAAAATCTTTGATTGCATCTCCGCTTTCTAGAGCATAAAGAGGAATATTATTTTCTCGCATAACCTCTTCCATATCAACCCACGGTGCAAAAACTCTCTCGCACCATGCATCCTCTCTTGCATTAACAAGAGAATAAAGAATCTTCATTCCGAGATGCGACATGCCGATTTCATAGGTATCGGGAAAACAGAACGCATAACGGATATTGATCTTTGATTTGTCTTTCACAACGCTGTTAAGCTCGCCGCCCGTATATCTTCCGGGCTTCTGAACCTTAAGCAAAAACTTTTCAATCTCTTTAGGATACATACGAATTCTCCTGAAAATTATTTTAACTTATATATAATATCATATCTTTTCAGAAAAATCTACATGTTATTTTCTTTCATTTCAGCGATAAAAGATATCAAAATATATCCGGCAGCGGCAAGCAAGGTTATATTCCCGTTATTTTTCAGTAAAAATATTCCTGTCACAATCATCGGAACAACAGTTATGACGGTTATTACGAGGCAAATCTTATCGGCAGTTTCTTGTTTTGCATTTCTGCAAAGAACGGTATAAACGATATTTCCTCCGTCAAGAGGCTTGCACGGAATAAGATTGAAAATCCCCACGCACATACTGATTACCGCTGCAATCCGAAGCGGTTCAAAAAATTCACTCAAAAGAAACATAACTGCGGAAAACACAAAATTTACCGCAGGACCCGAAATATATACTGCCAAATCCCCCGCCGTACTTTGCGACGACATCGGTATTCGTTCAAGCTTTATCCCGTAGAATGACAGCTCGATTTTCTTGGGTTTTTCACCGAGAACAAGCAGACAGATTATATGTCCCGCTTCGTGGAGAATACAGCACAGAAGCGCAATCGCACCTACACCGCTTTCATCGATAATCAATGTCAGAGTAACCGCAATCGCAAATGACACGTTTATCCCGAATGAGGTTTCGCCAAACTCAAGCTTCATGGCGGTTATCGGGATAAACAAGCAATTCGGGGTCAACTCTTATATCATTTATTCTGACCTCAAAGTGAAGATGCGGTCCCGTTGACATACCTGTTGAACCCACAAGACCCACGGTTTCGCCCTGCCTGATAACCGAATCCTCCTGCGCATAAATTTCCGACAAATGGCAATAGAATGTTTCAAATCCGTCGGAATGTTCAACAAGAACATACTTACCCCAAGAATCGTCTTCCCCCGTTTTTGTTACTTTCCCGAAATACACCGAGGATATCGGTGTGCCTTCAGCCGCCGCAAGGTCAAGACCTGTATGGAACCCTTTTTTGCCGGTTATCGGATGGGTTCTGTAACCGAAACGGGAGGTTATTCTTGCACCTTTGACAGGCAGAACAGGATTTGCATTAACAAAATAATTATCAAATGATGTGCCCTTTGCAGATTCCGAATCGTCGCCGCCCGATCCGTTTATCATTTCACCGACAGCAATTGTTTCTCCCGTCTCATCGCTCGTCACTTCATAGGTGGTCATTATGTTTTCCGACATTGCGGATTTAACCTCATCTGTTGAACCGATGGGCCTGAAAACAAATTCAGCCGCATCCTTAAGCTTCTCTGCAATTTCCCCCGCCGACATATCAGTCTGCATAATTCTTCCGTAATCCTCTTTCATTTCCGCAAAAAGATTCGGTGCAATTTTTGAGGTAAGAAAAACCCCCGAAACAATAAGCACGCTCAGTAAACTCTGAAGCAACAAAAGTCTTATGAAATAATCGGTTTTAGTTTTTTCTTTTGCTTTCTTGCGGGGCTGCGCATCCTCATCGGTAAATCTGAATCGGTTTCTGTATTCGTCACGTTCCTCTCTTTGAGGCATCTGAAAATCATAGTCCATTATAATTCCCCCGAAAAAGTTTTGGTTAATTATATGAACTTTTTGTCTGTTATATGCAAAAAGACAAGGCACAAATGCGCCTTGTCTTTATTCCTCCGCAATTATTCTCCAGTAATCATAAGAATAATATTTTGTAAGTTTTTCCTCTGCAACGGCAACGCTTTTGAAATATTCATCGTCAAAATCGCCCTCAGGGTCTGCGTAAAGTCCCCATGCCGCCGCTTCATTAACCGACGGGTAATATTTATCCCACAAAAGCTTACCGCCTTTTTTATTCTTGTTATAGTTAAGATAGTTCAGGTCGTTGCGAATACTGTCTCTGACTCCCACATAATCGGCATTAAGCTCTTTTCTTTCTTTTTCAGGACATTGTCCCATTGAATAATATTCTGCCCTTACCGTTATACTTTGCAGGGTTGCGATATATTTCGACATTCTCTTTGCAAGCTGTTCATCGGTGAGCTTTTCAAGTCTTGTTTCCATATTCTCACCATTCATCACTTTCGTCAATCAGAACTGCATGGGCACATCTTATTCCGTCAACCGCCGCCGATACAATTCCGCCTGCATATCCCGCACCCTCGCCACAGGGATAAAGACCTCTTATATTCGATTGATAAAGGTCGTCACGCAGAATCCTAACAGGTGCGGAAGAACGGGTTTCGGGAGCAGTAAGCACACCGTCGGGAAGTGCAAAACCGTTGAGACTCTTATCCATCTTAACAATAGCCTGAGCCATGATATCCGTCACCTTCTGCGGCAAAACCTTACGGATATCGCCGGGAGTTACACCCGTTGCGCAGGTTGGTTTCACATAAGAAAGCTTCTTTGACGGAGTATTATTAAGAAAATCACCGATAGTCTGACAAGGTGCGCTGTAGTCACCTCCGCCGAGTTCAAATGCTGTTTTTTCGATTTTTCTCTGGAGTTCAATACCCGCAAGAGGATGGTTGCTTCCGAAATGGTCGGGTTCGATTCCGATAAGCAGAGCTGCATTTGAATTTTCGCCGTCACGGGCATATTCACTCATTCCGTTAACAACAACATGACCCTCTTCCGATGCAGCCGCAACAACCGTTCCGCCGGGACACATGCAGAAAGTGTAAGCTCCTCTTCCGTGTTCCGGATGGCATGCAAGCTTATAATTTGCGGCACCAAGACGGGGATGACCGGCAAAAGAACCGTACTGCGCTTTATCAATCATCTCTCTGGGATGCTCAATACGAACGCCTACTGAGAATGGTTTTTGTATAATGTTTATTCCTTTTCTGTAGAGCATTTCAACGGTATCTCTTGCAGAATGTCCGATGCAGAGAAGAAGCGTATCGGTTTCGATATCCTCAATTCTGCCGTCGGGATTCTGACAGGTTATGCCCTGAATCACACCGTTTGCAATAATAAGGTCGGTCAGCTTCCAGCCAAACCGAACCTCACCGCCGAGTGAAATAATTTCTTCACGGAACGATTTAACAACCGCACCAAGTCGGTCGGTTCCGATATGAGGAGTTGACGAATATGCAATTTCTTCGGGTGCACCGTGAGCAACAAGCTCTTCAACAACTTTTCTGCAAAGCGGGTCTTTGATACCCGTCGTAAGCTTTCCGTCGGAAAAAGTTCCTGCTCCTCCCTCACCGAACTGAACATTGCTTTCTGTATTGAGTTTTTTGGTTGTCCAAAAAGTATTTACATCCTTTGTTCTTGTGTCAACATCGGCACCTCTTTCAATTACAAGAGGCTTGAAACCTGCTCTTGCAAGAATAAGCGCCGCATAAAAACCTGCAGGACCGAAGCCCGCTATTACGGGACGCAAGGTGCTCGTTCTTCTGATTTCGGGCATTTCATATTTGTAGGGGACACCGATTTCAACCTTTGAGTTTTTTGCATGGACAACAACGGATTTTTCATCCGAATCCACCTCAACCGCCACATTATATACAAAAAAGATGTTATCCTTTTTCCTGCTGTCAACCGCTTTTTTTGTAATCTGCAATGACTTGATTTTATCCTCCTTGCATCTGAGCGCTTTCGCAGCAGCCGTGCGGAGTGCAGATTCATTGCTGTCAAGCGGTAACTTAATTTCATTAATTTTAATCATATATTTTCCTCATCAGTTCAATTCGCCCGCAAGCATACCCGATGCCCATGCCCATTGGAGATTGAAGCCTCCGCAACCGCCGTCAACATCAATTATCTCGCCTGCAAAATAGAGATTTCTGCAAATTTTTGATTGCATTGTTTTGTTATCGATTTCATTCGTTTTTATTCCGCCGCTTGTGACCTGAGCATCTTTGAAACCCTTTGTTCCCGTAACCTCAAGCGGAAAGCTTTTGATTTTTTCTGCAATTTTACGGACATCCTTTTCTCCAAGCTCCGAAATCAGCTTGTCCGCTTTGTAAAGTTTACAAGCTTTACAAATTGCAATTCCGACTGCTTTCGGTAAAAATCCCGTCAGCAGATTATCAATATTGGTAAATCCCTTGATTTTATTGAGATTAAAAAGATAATCAACAAGCATATCATAACTCATGTCAGGCATAAAATCAATGACGGTAAAGGGATTGCACTTTACATCTGCAATGCATTTTTGTGCCGATGCGGCAAGCTCCATTGCGGCAATTCCCGATAAACCGTAATCGGTAAAAAGTATTTCACCGCTTGTCTGTGCTATTTTTTTATCACCTTTGAGGGTAAGAGTGACATTTCTGACTCTGACGCCCTTCATAGGCTTTGTTATTTCGGGCAAAGCACACAAAGGAACAAGTGCGGGATAGAGTTTTGTTATGCTGTGACCGAGTGATTTCGCAAGCAAATATCCGCTGCCGTCAGACCCCTGTGACGGAGAGGATTTTCCGCCCGCGGCAATTATCAGTTTCTTACATATAAACTCACCGTTTATTATAAAATCTGTTTTGCGCTTTACATCGGTTACTGCTGTATCGCAGTAAATATCAATTTTCAGTCTTTCAAGTTCAAAACGCAAAGCATCAACAACAGAAGATGCCGTATTGCTTTCGGGATAAACTCTGCCGCACGAATCGGTATAAGTCAGAAGTCCGAGCGAAGCAAAAAAATCTTTTATTTTTTCGGGGCTGTATTTTTCAAACGCATAATCAGCGAATTCTTTTCCGACATAATCATGCGTAGCGGCGGTTTCGTTTGTGAGATTGCATTTGCCGTTGCCCGTTGCAAGAAGCTTTTTCCCTATTCTCGGAAGCTTCTCAATAATTGCGATTTTCAAGCCGTGATTTCTGCGTTTTGCATTTATCGCCGCAACAATCCCTGCCGAGCATCCGCCGACAATTATCAAATCGTAGGTTCTCAATTCTCCGCCCCCTTTTGATTTTCTTAAATATATATTTTACAATGTTATAAGAAGAATGTCAAATACTATTGATATTCAAAATAGTTTATGATAAAATAATAATGTAAAAATTACCGAAAGGATGTATTTATCATGACAGAAATCACAAAAGATATGAAAATCGGCGAAATTCTTGATGCCAACCGTGAGGTTGCTCCCTTCTTCCTTGAAATGGGTATGCATTGCCTCGGCTGCCCCTCAGCAAGAAATGAATCCGTTGCTCAGGCTTGCATGGTTCACGGTGTAAACGCTGATGAGCTCATCGCAAAAATCAACGCTTTCCTTGCACAGAATGATTAATCTCTCGGAAAGAATGTTCATGGCGGCGAGAATGGTGCGTCGGGGTAACACCGTTGCCGATATCGGCACGGACCACGCCTATCTCCCCGCCTATCTTGTTTTAAACGGCATTTCGCCGAAGGCTCTTGCATGTGATGTGCGCAAGGGTCCGCTTGATAATGCAAAAAAAACGGTTGAACAATACAGAATCGGCGATAAAATAACGCTTCGTCTGTCCGACGGCTTTGATGAAATCAAACCTTCCGAAGCCGAAGATTTTGTTATGTGCGGAATGGGCGGAACTCTCATGGAGGAGCTTGTCTCAAGAACAGAATGGCTTAAAGATTCATCAAAAAGAATTATCGTTCAGCCTCAGTCACATGCCGAGGATATACGCAGATATTTTATTCAAAACGGATTTGAAATTCTTTTTGAGGATGCCTGCACGGATTCGGGAAAGATTTACTGCGCCATGGCGGCTGAATACACAGGCAGAATTTCCGACAAAAGAGTTTCTTACATATACACGGGTGAACTTCCGAACTGCAGAAAATCTGAAGCAAAGCTTTATCTTGAAAACATTGTTTCAAGGCTCAGAACAAAACATGAAGCCGAAAAGCTTCACGGCACTCCCGAAACTGCCGCATATCTTGAAAAAGTAATTTCCGAAACGGAGGAAATCCTGAATGAAATGCAAACCGATGGTTAAGGATATTTTTGAATATATAAACACCATTGCGCCGTTTGAAAGGCAATGTGAATGGGATAACAGCGGCTTGATTGTCGGCGATAAAAACACCGAAGTTTCAAAAATCGGTGTCGTGCTTGATATAACAAGCGATGCAATAAACTATGCTTGCAAAAACGGCATCAACCTTATAGTCAGCCATCATCCCGTAATTTTCGGAGGGATAAAAACCGTTCTTGCAGACGACCCGACATATCTGCTGATTAAAAACGGCATATCGGCAATTTGTGCACACACATCGCTCGATATAGCAAAGGGCGGCGTCAATGATGCTCTCGCAGAAACACTCGAATTCAGCAAATCCAAACCTCTTTCGGATAACGGAGAAACCGAAATGGTGAGAGTCGCCGATATCGAACCGATTTCGGGAGAACAACTCGCAAAACTTTGTGCGGATAAGCTTTCGACTTCTGTTTCTGTTGCAGACAGCGGTAAAACTATCAAAAAAGTTGCTCTCTGCGGCGGTGCGGGTGCGGATTTCATGCACGATGTTGCCAATAGCGGCTGCGATGCATATATTACAGGCGAAGCAAAACACCATGAATTTCTTGAAGCAAAATCAATCGGTCTCACGCTTATAACCGCAGGTCATTTTGAAACGGAAAATCCCGTTGTTGCGGTTCTGACCCAAAAATTGAGAAAAAATTTCGGCTGCGAAATTGAAATCATACCGCAGAAATCACCCGTTAAATATTACAGTAAAGAGGATTAATTATGCCCCTTGACGGAATTACAATAAACTTATTAAAGCAAGAACTTTCAGGTTGCATCATCGGAAGCAGAATAGAAAAAATACATCAGCCGTCAAAAGATGAGCTGGTGTTTCATCTGCGTTCAAGAGAAGGTGCATACCGACTTCTTATATCTGCTTCGGCAAACAGTCCGAGGCTTCACCTGACAGCAAATGCGCCCGAAAATCCCGCAACTCCTCCCATGCTCTGCATGCTTTTCAGGAAGCATCTTACGGGTGCGGTTATCACCGATATCAGACAGCTCGGACTTGACAGAATTGTTTTTCTCGACCTTGCAGGCACAAACGAAATCGGAGATGCGGTTACATTCACTCTATGCGTTGAAATCATGGCAAAGCACAGCAATATTATCCTTATAAATTCCGAGGGAAATATTGTTGATGCTGTAAAGCGAGTTGACTTTACACAGTCTTCGGTAAGGCAGATTCTGCCGATGTTTAAATATGAATATCCGCCCCGTCAGGGCAAGGCAAATCTGACCGAAATTGAACCGAAAACGGCAATTGAACTGATAAAAAACTGCACGGGCAAGCATCTTTCGGGGGCAATTCTTGAAACTCTTGAAGGCGTTTCTCCTTTGATAAGCCGAGAAATCGCATCATTCACCTGTGGCGGCGACATTGCCGTTTCGGAAATGAATGAATTATATGAGCAAAGACTTCTCAAAAAGCTGACAGAGATAAAAGGAACTCTTGTCTGTGGCAAAGGAATTCCTACCATGCTTATGCGTGATTCTGTAAAGCCATACGACTTTACATTCACGGATATCACACAGTACGGTTTTGCAGTTTCAGCAAAAACCTTTGACAGCTTTTCGCAGCTTCTTGACGATTTTTATTATGAAAAAGACCGTTTTGAAAGAACAAAACAGCGCAGTCAGACATTGTTGAAATTACTGAGCAATATGTCAGCAAGAGCCGCAAGAAAGCTTCAGAGCCGTCAGGCAGAGCTCGAGGCTTGTGCGGATAAAGATTCATTAAGAATTAACGCAGAGCTTATTCTTGCAAATCAATACCGACTTGAAAAAGGCTCGCTTTTCTATGATTTGGAAAATTTCTATAATAATAACGAGCCTGTAAGAATCCCCGCAGACCCCGCACTCTCCCCTTCCGCAAATGCACAGAAATATTTTAAGGAATACCGCAAGGCAAAAACGGCGGAGCAAATGCTCGGCGAATTGATTGAACAAAGCGAGCAGGAGCTTGCCTATCTTGAAACAGTTATTGACTCGGTAAACCGCGCTGACGGGTATACGGAGCTTGCCGAAATCCGAAACGAACTATATGAACAAGGTTATCTGAAACGTGCAAAAAACGACAAAACAAAAAAGGCAAAACCCATGCCGCCCATGGAATATGTTTCCGATGACGGATACACAATTTTAGTCGGCAGAAACAATGTTCAGAACGATATGCTGACCTTCAAAACCGCAGCAAAGGACGATTCATGGTTCCACACACAGAAAATTCCCGGCTCTCACGTTGTTGTTATCGGCAACGGAGATATTATTCCCGAACTCACCTGCCGTCAGGCGGCAATTCTTGCGGCATATCACAGCGGCGGCAGAGAATCCTCGCAGGTTGCGGTTGATTATACCGAGGTTCGCTCACTCAAAAAACCTGTCGGTGCAAAACCCGGCAAGGTTATTTATCACACCTACAATACCATGTGGGTAACACCCGACAGAGAATTGTGTGAAAGGTTAAAAAAGAAGAAATAATGGATAATATCACATTAAAATCAATCCGAGACGCTGAAAAGCAATCACACATTGAAGTGTATTCCTCCGCAAAGCTTTTTGAAAGCGGAAGCTGGCTTCAAAAGCCTGTAAAAACTATTATGGATTTAATTCCGTATTTTCAAAGCCGTAAAATAATAAAGATTCTTGATTTAGGCTGCGGAGTTGGAAGAAACTGCATACCTCTTGCTCAAGAGTTTAAAGGCAAGTGTAAAATCGACTCCGTTGATATTCTTGAATTTGCAATTAACGAGTTGAACAACAACGCCATTGAATTCGATGTTGAAAACGAAATCAATGGCGTTATTTCCTCTATCGATGATTTTAAAATTCCCGATAACAATTATGATTTGATAATTGCCGTTTCGGCATTGGAACATGTTGATAGTATTGAATCTTTCAAAATAAAGCTCATTGAAATCGCTGAAGGAATAAAAGAATACGGAATTGTTTGTCTGATTATCAATTCTCAGATAACAGAAATCAATAAAGAAAACGGACATCCTCTTATTCCGCAGTTTGAAGTTAATCTTGAAACACAAGAGCTTTTAAATTTGTTGAATGAAGTTTTTGACGGTTGGGAATTAATCAAAAATACGCTCCGAAGTCAAAGATATGATATCCCAAGAGAAAACTGTATTTCAGATTTAACAACAGATGTTGTAACTTATGTTGCCTGCAAAACCACCTCATAAACCGCAAAAAACCGCCGACTTTCAGAAGTCAGCGGTTTTTGTTTTACTGTATATCGTCTTCTGCCTTGACGATAGCATCGGATTCTCTGAAAAGCAGGGAAATGCACCAGATACCCGCAAGGGCAATAACTGTGTAAACAATTCTGCTGAGAATTGCTCCCTGACCGCCGAAAATCCAGGCGACGAGGTCAAACTGAAACAGACCGATGCTGCCCCAGTTGAGGGCGCCGATTATCACAAGAGCCAGTGAAATTTTGTCAAGCATTCGTTTCAACTCCTTAATTGCTTTTCGCAGTTATTATAAGCAGAAACAATGCTTATATTCACTTTGGTAAAATTTAAAAATTAAAATCAACATCGCTGTCGCAATACAGCGGTGCATTTTTATCTTTTTCTGAAAGCACGGGATTTTCACATCCCCATTCAACGCCGAAAGCAGGGTCATCAAAACGTATGCTTCTGTCGTTTTCAGGTGAATAAAGCTCGTCAACCTTATAAGTAACTTCAACATTATCGGTCAGAGTTACAAATCCGTGAAGACAGCCTTTCGGAATAAAAAGCATTTTTTTATTGTCTTCGGTAAGCTCAACCGCAATCCATTTCATATAGGTCGGCGAGCCTTTTCTGATATCAACGGCAACATCAAGAATTGCACCCTTGAGACAAGTTATGAGCTTTGCCTGAGCCTTGGGATTTGTCTGACAATGCAGACCTCTCAATGTTCCTTTCTGTGCCGAAAAAGAACGGTTATCCTGAATAAAATCGGCAGTTATTCCCAGCTTTTTAAATTTTTCTTTTGAATAGCTTTCATAAAACCAACCTCGGTTATCACCGAAAACCTTAGGTTCAATTTCAAAAACACCGTTAATCGCCGTTTCATTCAACGTCATAGTTCAAATCTCCTTCTGCACCCCAGCACGGTCTTTCACCGGGTTTTCCGCCCGTGTAGAGAATTCTGCCCTCCGCAACAGAACGAAGGTGCTGACCGTAAGAGGATTTGCCGTACTTCTCGGCAGAGCTGAGAAGAGCCTCACGGCTTATCCAGCGCATATTATATGCAATTTCTTCGGGCGCGGAAATCTTGATACCCTGAAGCTTTTCAACGGTTCTGATAAAGTTTGCCGCATCAGTAAGATTTTCAACCGTTCCGGTATCAAGCCACGCAAAGCCTCTGCCCATGAGCTTTATGTCGAGGTCGCCTTTGTCAAGATACATTTGGTTGATATCTGTTATTTCAAGCTCGCCTCTCTTTGAAGGCTTGAGCGATTTTGCAAATTCAACAACTCTGTTATCATAAAAATAAAGACCTGTTACGGCATAATTCGACTTCGGAACCTCGGGCTTTTCTTCAATTGAAACGGGAATTCCGTTTTCATCAAATTCAACAACACCGAAAGCCTGAGGATTATCAACATAATAGCCGAAAATAGTTGCTCTGTTTTTATTTTTTGCAGCCTGGCGAAGCATATGTCCGAGTCCGTTGCCGTAAAAAATATTATCTCCGAGAACCATAGCAACATCATCGTCACCTATAAAGTCTTCGCCGATAATACACGCCTGTGCAAGTCCGTCAGGACTTTCCTGAACTGCATAGGAAAGATTGATTCCGAACTGTCTGCCTGTGCCGAGCAGTTCCTCAAAACGGGGAGTATCGGAAGGGGTTGAAATTATAAGAATATCCCTTATTCCCGCAAGCATGAGGGTTGAAAGAGGATAATAAATCATGGGTTTATCGTAAACGGGAAGAAGCTGCTTACTTGTTACCATCGTGAGAGGGTAAAGTCTTGTGCCTGAGCCGCCCGCAAGAATAATACCTTTCAAATAAAACACTCCATTTCGGAAATGAAATTATTGCCGCAATGTATACTTTGATTAACAACAAGCCATAAGGTTTTGAAAGGTATCTTTCCGCCTCGGCTTCGTTAAAAATCCTTGAAATAGCCTCGTATTTCTGCAGATTTTCGCCTTGCCGAGTCAAAAATCTACTCTTTCAAAACTGCTCTGCATCTGAAATGCAATAGATTGCGTGCAGTCGGGCATTTCTTCGATGCAGACATACGGACGTATGTCAAAGAGAAAAATGTCTGAATGTGCGTGATATTATTACATTTCAGACTTATGTGTTGTTGTTAATTAAAGTATAGATTATTTTACCACCATTTGTATAAATTGTCAACAAACAAAGACGGATAACGACATCTGTTTATGAAATTTGTTGATATTCACAAATATTTCATAATAAATTGTTTACTTTTAAAAATATATATGTTATAATTAAATGAACATTTGTTCATGATTTTCGGAGGGATTTATGGATAAGTTTGTTTTACATTCAAAATACAAACCGACGGGTGATCAGCCTCAGGCTATCGCCCAGCTTGTTGACGGTCTTAACAAGGGTTACGGCGAACAAACGCTTCTCGGTGTTACGGGGTCAGGCAAAACCTTTACAATGGCAAATATTATTGAAAAAGTAAACAGACCCACTCTTGTGCTTGCCCATAATAAAACTCTTGCCGCACAGCTTTGCAGTGAATTCCGTGAGTTTTTTCCCGAAAATGCGGTTGAATACTTCGTCAGTTACTATGATTATTATCAGCCCGAAGCATATATTCCCACTACCGACACATATATCGAAAAAGACTCTGCGGTTAACGATGAAATAGACAAACTCCGCCACTCCGCAACCTCTGCACTTTCAGAAAGACGTGACGTTATTATTGTTGCAAGTGTTTCATGTATTTACACCCTCGGCGACCCTATTGACTACCGCAGTATGGTTATTTCGCTGCGAACAGGCATGGAGAAAAGCCGTGATGAACTGATTGAAAAGCTTGTTTCCATTCAATACGAAAGAAACGATATTGATTTCAGCCGTAACAAGTTCAGAGTAAGGGGCGATGTTGTTGAAATTTTCCCCGTTTATTCAAATGAAAACGGCATCAGGGTTGAATTTTTCGGTGATGAAATCGACAGAATAAGCGAGATAAACGCCTTGACCGGTCAGGTGAAGAGTGTACTTTCCCATGCGGCGATTTATCCTGCATCGCATTATGTTATTGCACCCGACAAAATGGAAAAATCCATTTCAAATATATTTGAAGAAATGCTCGAAAGAGAAAAATATTTTCAGGAAAACGGAAAACTTCTCGAAGCCCAGAGAATCCGTCAGCGTACGGAATATGATATTGAAATGCTTCGTGAAACCGGATTTTGCAAGGGAATTGAAAATTATTCAAGAATTATGTCGGGCAGACCTGCAGGCTCCGCACCGTTTACACTTCTCAACTATTTCCCCGATGATTTCCTTTTGTTTGTTGACGAATCACATGTTACTCTGCCTCAGGTCAGAGCAATGTACGGCGGCGACAGAGCAAGAAAAGAAAGCCTTATAAACTTCGGATTCCGACTCCCCTCCGCATTTGACAACAGACCTCTTACTTTCGATGAATTTTATGAAAGAACGGGGCAGAAAATATTTGTCAGCGCAACCCCGGGCGAACTTGAAAAAGAAAAGAGCGCACAGATTGCGGAGCAGGTTATCAGGCCTACAGGTCTTCTTGACCCCGAAATTTCGGTAAGACCCATTGAAGGGCAGATTGACGACCTTGTTTCGGAAATCAATGAAAGAACCGCCAAGGGAGAAAGAGTGCTTGTAACAACGCTTACCAAACGCATGGCTGAGGATTTAACCGATTATCTTGAAAATCTTGACATAAAAGTGCGTTATATGCACCACGATATAGACACAATCGAGCGAATGGAAATAATAAGAGTGCTGCGTCTCGGTGATTTCGATGTTCTCATAGGAATCAACCTTCTGCGCGAGGGTCTTGATATCCCCGAGGTTTCGCTTGTTGCGATACTTGATGCAGATAAGGAAGGCTTCCTTCGTTCTGAAACATCTCTGGTGCAGACCATAGGACGAGCCGCACGAAATGCAAACGGCACGGTTATCATGTATGCAGACTGCGTTACGCCGTCAATGGAAAGAGCGATAACCGAAACGGAACGCCGCAGACAGAAGCAGATGGCATACAACGAAAAACACGGCATAATTCCGCAGACCATCATTAAGGATGTTCATGAAATTATCGAAATATCCGCAAAGGATGACAGCGATAAGCCTATTTCAAAGATGAGCAGAAAAGAACGCGAAGAGATGATAGTCAAGCTTACGGCGGAAATGAAAGCGGCGGCAAAAATTCTTGAATTTGAACACGCAGCATATCTTCGTGATAAGATTGAAAAATTAAGAAGAGGTAAATAAATGGCTTCCAAATATTTAACAGTCAAGGGTGCTAAAGAGCATAACCTTAAAAATGTTGACATACAGATACCCCGTGATAAGCTTGTTGTTTTCACGGGTCTTTCCGGTTCGGGAAAGTCGTCACTTGCATTTGACACAATTTATGCAGAGGGTCAGCGAAGATATGTTGAATCCCTTTCATCATACGCAAGACAATTCCTCGGCCAGATGGAAAAACCCGCAATTGACAGCATTGAGGGACTCTCCCCCGCTATTTCAATCGACCAGAAAACGACTTCAAAAAATCCCCGTTCAACGGTCGGTACGGTAACGGAAATCTATGACTATCTCCGTCTGCTTTATGCAAGAATAGGTATTCCGCATTGTCCCGAGTGCGGCAGAGAAATCAGCAAGCAGACCGTCGATGACATAACAAAGCGGGTTCTTTCAATGCCTGAGGGCACAAGGATTCAAGTTATGGCACCCATCGCAAGAGGAAAAAAGGGCGAATATGTAAAAGAGCTTGAATCAATCCGTAAGGGCGGCTTTGCAAGGGTCAGAATTGATGGGATAACTTATGATTTATCGGAAGAAATAAAGCTTGAAAAGAATATAAAACACAATATTGAAGTTATCGTTGACAGACTTATCATAAAAGACGGCATCCGTTCAAGACTTGCGGATTCGATTGAAACAGCAACGAATCTCACCGACGGACTTTTGTTGATTGATGTTATCGACGGCGAAGAACAGCTTTATTCTCTCAACTATGCCTGCCCCGAACACGGGGTAAACATCGAAGAACTTGAACCCCGTTCATTTTCATTCAATAATCCGTTCGGTGCCTGTCCGAAGTGTTCGGGTCTGAGTGTACTGATGAAAGTTGATCCGAAGCTTGTTGTTCCGAATCCCGAACTTTCGATAAAAGAAGGCGCAATTCAAGCGAGCGGTTGGAGTTCATCTGATGGCGGAACGATAGCCCAAATGTATTACGAAGGACTGGCAAATGCATATGATTTTTCGCTTGAAACTCCTTTCAAGGACCTTTCAAAAAAAGCGAAGGATGTTATTTTTTACGGTACAGACGGCAAAAAAATCAAGCTTGAACGCAGAAGCGAATACGGAAGCGGCTCTTATATGACGGATTTCGAGGGTATCATAAACAACCTTGAAAGACGGTACAGAGAAACCACAAGCGAGTGGTCAAGAAATGAAATCGAAGGATATATGTCCACGGTAAAATGCCCCGAGTGCGGCGGTGCAAGGCTCAAAAAAGAATCTCTCGGAGTTACCGTCGGCGATATAAATATTGACGAATTTTCAAACAAATCCATAGGCGAAGAAATTGATTTTCTCAATAACATCAAGCTCCGTGAGCGGGATGAAATGATTGGCGAACAGATTATAAAAGAAATCAAAGGCAGACTTGAATTCCTTTCGAGTGTCGGGCTTGACTATCTTTCTCTTGCAAGACCCTCGGCAACTCTTTCGGGCGGAGAGGCGCAAAGAATACGCCTTGCGACTCAAATCGGCTCGTCACTTATGGGTGTTCTTTATATTCTCGATGAACCGAGCATCGGACTTCATCAGCGCGACAACGCAAAGCTTCTCAACACTCTCCGACATCTCCGTGACATCGGCAACACGCTTATCGTTGTTGAACATGATGAAGAAACAATGGAAGCGGCAGACTATATAGTTGACGTCGGACCCGGTGCAGGTATTCACGGCGGTGAAATTATCGCACAAGGTACGGTGGATGAAATTATTGCGTGCGAAAACTCCCTTACCGGTGATTACTTAAGCGGAAGAAAGAAAATCGAAGTTCCCGGCGTAAGACGCCCCGGTAACGGAAAGAGTATAAGGGTTGTCGGTGCAGCTGAAAACAACCTGAAGAATATTGATGTTGAAATCCCTCT
>JAZSDF010000089.1:0-4133 GCA_045531035.1 Acutalibacteraceae bacterium
CGCTTGATTTTCAAACTCCTTTTTGATAAGATATTTCTTACAGACAAACATTATACGGAGAGATATTAAGATGAAGTCAGTTATTGCGTTCATTACCGCCATCGTTACTTTTTTCAGCGGTTGTTTTTCGAATATCGTCGACACTATATTTTTCCCCGAATCACCGCAGACAGAATCCGTTGAATTTGCCAAGAATTTAGGCAACGGCTGGAATCTCGGCAACACTCTTGACGCCTGCGAAATGGGTTCAGCCGAAAAAATGGGTCCCGAAAGCGAAATCTACTGGGGCAATCCATATACAACAAAAGAAATGATAGAAGCCGTAAAAGAGGCGGGCTTCGGCACCGTCAGAATCCCGATAACATGGGCACAGCACCTCGATGAGAATTATGTTATCGATGAAGAGTGGCTTACCCGTGTAAAGCAGATTGTTGACTGGGTGCTCGAGTGTGAAATGTACGCCATAATAAATATCCATCACGATGATACATTCTGGCTTATCACCGATAAAGCACACGAAGAAAACGCAACAGCGGTTATTACCGCCATACGGTCACAGGTGAGCGAGTATTTCAAGGACTACGATGAACGCCTCATCTTCGAAACGATGAATGAGCCGAGAGTGGTGGGATGCGATACCGAATGGAGCGGTATACCCGAGCATTATGAGGTTGTCAACAATCTCAACTTTGCGGCACTCAAAGCCATACGCCAAAGCGGAGGCAAAAACGAAAGCCGTTTTGTTTCAATCACAACCTATGCGGCACGCTGTGAAACCGAACCCGTTTCCGCACTCAGACTGCCCGATGATCCCCATGTTCTTGTTTCCATTCATTGCTACTACGGAACGGCGCACAGAAGCGAATTCCTTGACTGCGAAAACAGACTCACATTGCGTGAAAAATATGAAATGTATAAAATCCTCAGGAATATTTACAGGATTATAATCAAAAAAGGTTACGGTGTTGTGCTTGGCGAATTCGGCTGGACAGACAGAGTCAATCTTGAAAATCTTGCCGAAAGAGCAGAATATTTTATCACCACCGCAAACAAATTCGGTATTCCCTGCATTGTGTGGGATAACGGTCTGGATTTCAGACTTTTTGACAGAACAACACACATCCTTGAATTCCCCGACTACATAAAACCGTAAAAGCTGAAAGCCGTCTGATATTTTCAGAAGATCGATATTATATGAAGGTGAATTAATATGGCAGATACAATATACAAAGAAACACGAAAAAAGCATGACCTGACACGAGACGATGTTTGCGACAAGGCATCGCTTATGAATAATCCCATTCAGCCCGAGCGTCTTGAAAGAATTGAAAACGGCAAATTTCCGATAACTCCCGATGAGGTAATGCTTCTTGCCGAAATCTACGGTGAGCCGACTCTCTGCAACCATTACTGTTCAAAGGAATGTCCCATCGGTGAAAAATACGTGCCCGAAGTCAAGGTCAAAGACCTCGCACAGATTGTTCTCGAAATGCTTTCGTCGCTCAATTCAATGAAAAAGAGCCAGGAAAGACTCATCGAAATCACAGCCGACGGTATGATTGATGACGACGAAATCAAGGATTTTGTTTTCATTCAGAAAGAGCTTGAACGCATTTCAATCACTGTCGAAACCCTGCAGTTATGGGTTGAGCAGATGCTCGCAGACAAGAAAATAAACATAGAAAAATACAACCAAATCAAAGGCGAATAAGAAATTACGGTGTCCGGAATTAAACCGGGCACCGTTTTTGCATTTATTGTGAAAAAACAGGGTGTGTTTTCCGCACAAAGTGTAATTCAGTTTTGCACTTCGCTGAGCTATCATATAGTCAAGGAAACACAAAGGAGTGTTGAAAATGAATCCGAGACAGAGATTGTTGGCAATCAGACTGACAGAAAAACTTGCAAAGAATCCCGAATATGCACGAACTATCGGGGTGGAGATAACAAACAAAAAAGACGGCAAGGATAATTCAGACGCCAATATAATAATATCAAGGAGTGATTTATATTGATTGAAATAATATTTTCGATTCTTGCAATCTGGCTTTTCTTCAAAGCCATCGGATTGGCGTTCAAGATAACGTGGGGCGCAGCCAAAATTGTTGCGACAATACTGCTTGCAATCGCAGTCCCCGCATTCATCCTGCTCGCAATTTTCGCAGGCGGATTCGTTCTGCTCTTACCCGTTGCACTAATTGCCGGTGCGGTTGGATTGCTTAAAGCGTGCTGTTAAAACTTGACTGAATATTGATTTGCAGTATTATTCGTGTTAAAATCAAATAAAGGAGTGAAAAACATGAAAAAATCAGGTATAGTACCTGTTATTACAGGTTTGATTACGGGCTTGGTTACAGCTCTGATTGTATCAGCAGCGGGATTTTTTATTTCAAGCACCGCAATCAATATCCGTAATCCCGTCTTTTGGGTTATTGTTATCCTCGCCTTGGTTGCGGCAATCCTTGCAGGAAGACTTGCAAAAGGATGCAAAGATTTCGGTTGGATAACCGTTTCAAAAAAGACCGGTTCAAAGGGACGTACAAAGAAACACAGCGAATTCAGATTTTCAATAGTGCCATATATTCTGCCCATCGCCTTGACTGTTATCGTTATCGGAGCAGGCATTATCGGCAGCACTATGTTCAACGCAACCTCTTATGCAAAAATTCTGAAAGTTAATGACTCGGATTTTACCGCCGATTTATCGGAGTCCGTTGAAACCGATTCCATAGCTCTTATGGATACGGCATCGGCACGAATGCTCGGTGACCGTGAAATAGGTGCTCTTTCGGATGTCGTCAGCCAGTTTGATGTTTCTAACGATTACATACAAATTGACTACAACGGAAAACCCGTAAAGGTTTCTGCTCTCGAATATGCAGGCTTTTTCAAATGGATGAACAACAAAGAGGGAGTAAAAGGCTATGTTACCGTTGACCCCGTTTCAATGTCAGCTTCGTTTGAAAAATCCGAAGGCATGAAATATATTCCTTCTGCCTATTTTCTTGAAGATGCAAAAAGACACATCTGGCTGGAATATCCCACATTGATGACCGAAAATCTTCACTTTGAAATCGATGAAAGCGGAAAGCCTTATTATGTTGCATCAATCGTTGATAAAACAATTTATCTCTTCGGAGGAAAAACCGTAAGCGGTTGCATTGTACTTGACCCCGTATCGGGCGAAATTGTTAAATATGATGTTGCGGATATTCCGAGATGGATTGACGTTGTTTTCCACGGCGACCTTATCTGCGAACAGTATAACTGGTACGGAATGTATCAGAACGGGTTTATGAACAGTCTGTTTGCCAAAAAAGGCTGCAAGCAGGTTACAACTTACAGTTCCGAAGATGATTCATCCGATGAAAAGCCCGTTTCCGATTACGGTTATGTTGCCAAAGACGGCGATATATGGATATATACGGGCGTAACTTCCGTTAACGGCGACAGCTCGAACATCGGATTCCTTCTTGCCAACGAAAGAACGGGTGAAAGCCGCTACTATGCGATTGCGGGTGCCGATGAAAAATCCGCTATGGCAGCCGCAGAGGGCGAAGTTCAGGAAAAGGGCTATCAGGCATCGTTCCCCTCTTTGATTAACGTTGAAGGCAATCCCACATATATTATGGTGCTTAAGGATTCGGGCGGACTTGTGAAGCTTTACGCCGCAGTCAATGTTGAGCAGTACAACATCGTAACAACTGCCGCAACTCAGGCAGAATGTATCGAAAAATACAAAGCTATGCTCGGTATAAGCGAAGTTCAGACTCCTGCCGATGAAACGAAGAATGTAACCGTTACAATCGCTTCCGTAAAATATATAGATATTGACGGAAACACATATATTTATCTGATTGACACAGAAAACAACATTTTCAAGGCAAAAGCATCAGAGCACGAAAATATGCTGCTGCTTGAAGCAGGCGATACCGTTGAGCTTTCCTGCACGGGTTCAAAAATATTAGCTTGCAAGCAGATTGTCGGTTAAAAGTCAGGACCTCCGGCTAAGCCGGAGGCTTGATTAAGCCCTATAAGGGCATTATACGGACGAAACCCCTTAAGGGGCGCTGAAAGGTTTGCCGACCGCATTCCTTTTTCAGCTACCCCTCAAGGGGTTGATTTTATGCTTT
>JAZSDF010000014.1:0-3973 GCA_045531035.1 Acutalibacteraceae bacterium
ATCCCACTCTGCCATTATCTTTGCGTTTTTGTCTGCCTGTGCTTGTTCTTCGGCAATGGCTGACGGTAATTTAGCTCCGCAGTCCTGACAGAATTTTGTGCCGATGGCGTTCTGCTTTCCGCAGGCGGTACAAACTGCACCTTCGGCTACCGTCTGTTCGGGAAGTGCCGTTCCGCATTCGGGGCAGAACTTTTTATCTGCCGTGGTCGGCTTTTCGCAATTCGGGCAGACCTTCATATTTTTTGCCGCCTCATTTGCGTAATTTGTTACGCTCCTTTCAAGGTTGGCAAATGCACCCTGAAAACCGCCGCTTTGTGTTTCACCGCCATTTTGATTTCCTGCGGCATTGTCGATATGACCTGCCGCCTTATTTGCAAGGTCGGTAGCCGTTGGTTCTATAACTTTTCCTATTGCATCGCCCACAGCTCTGCCGATTCCCTGACTTACCCCTCGTCTAATTGCTCTTTCCAAATCAAAGAAACTCATAACTTATGCCTCCTTTATATATAGGTAATTTTTGCCTCATAATTTTTCTCCGCACTGCGGACAGTATTCGGTGTCATCCTTTACAACCGTGTCGCAGTTTTTACAAAACTTGTGTCTTTCCTTATATTCCTGAAACATATTCTTTTCAGGAAGCTTTGCACCGCACTCGGTACAGAAGCTTTCTGTTGAAGGTGATGCGCGTCCGCAGGATTTGCAAACCTTCAGTCTTTTCATAGCACGGGGACCGAAACCGTATTCGTCCATACTTTCCTGCCGTACCTGTTCCGCTAAAATCAGTCTCATTCTTCATACCTCCTCATAGCGCAGAGCCGAGCCGCAGCTTGTGCAAAATGTATCAGATATTGAAACCTTGCTTCCGCAATGTCTGCAAAACTTCGGCGGGTTCTCCCAGGGGGAGCAGTCAACACACATAAAAGTATCTGCGTTATACATTGCATCGCATACGAACCGTCCGCATTTTTTGCATCTGCTGATTTCCGGCTTTGCAATTTCCCATGCTCTTTTTAATCTTTCCTCCGGTGTGCCGCCCTCGATCGGTTCGGTTAGAAAAACTCTCGCTCCCGATAAATCGCAGAAGAAGCTGTACCGATTTCCGTTTATGATTTTATAAGAAGCAATTTTCTCCGGCATACGCATCCTCCTTTCAGAAAATTTTTCCTTAGAAAAGTAACAAATTTTTCTAAAGTATTGAATTTTTCAACATTATCTGATATAATATAAATAATCAGAATTGGTAAGGTGCATCGGAAAATGATTTTTTGATGTACTTTACAAGCTCAATTATACATATTTTTTTACCTTTGTCCTCACCCCAAAATGCCAAAAGGATGGGAAAAATCAAAAAAAATTAAAAAATTTTTCCCAAAAGGGTGGGAAAAAGGGTGGGAAATTAGAAAAATTTCGTAAAGGAGACATATTTTTATGCGAAAATTAACGGCACTCATTCTCACGGGAATTTTAATCACATTTTCACTTGTCGGCTGCGGTCAAAATACAAGACTTAATCCAAGCAGCCCGACGACCTTATCCATCTGGCATGTTTACGGAAATCAATCCGAGTCGCCGTTTAACGATGCAATAGATGAATTTAATTCAACTGTCGGCAAGGAAAAGGGTGTTTTTGTTTCCGTAACCTCTATGGTTGATTCCGATTCCATTGACCAGCACCTTTTTGACGCTGCAAAGGGTACACCGGGCAGCGGTGATTTCCCCGATTTGTTTACTGCATATCCGAGAGTTGCCGAGGGTATAGGTGAAGAATTGCTTACAGACTGGAACGAGATATATTCCGAGGAGGAGCTTTCCGTCTTTGTTGATGACTTTCTTGCGGAGGGCAATATTTCGGGCAGACAGCTCACGCTTCCCATTGCCAAATCGACAGAGCTTCTTTTTGTAAACAAAACCTTATTTGACCGTTTTGCAAATGAAAGCGGTTTTTCAGTCAAGGACTTTGAAACCTTTGACGGTCTTTTTGAAATGGCATCCGCCTATTATGAATGGTCGGACGGCAAGGATTTATTCCAGTATGATGATTTCTACAACTATTTCCTTATCAATGTTGCCGCAAAGGGTGACGAGCTTATCAAAAACGGCAAGGTAAACTGCGATACCAACGAATTTAAGGATGTTTTTTATGCGATTGCTGGGCCCGGAATTGAAGGTGGTATAAGTCTTTATGATAATTTCGGAAGCGATCTTTGGAAAACAGGCGATATTATATCCTACATCGGTTCGTCTGCCGGTATTCTTTATACCCGTGATGATGTAACCTATCCTGACAACAGCGTGGAAAAGATTGAGCTGTCGGTTCTTGCATATCCTGTTTTTGAGGGTGCTGCACCTACCGTTATGCAAAGGGGTGTAACGCTCTTTGCTCATAAAACAGACGACGCAAAGAAAAACAAGGCAATGGAAATATTTGTTGATTTCCTTGCAGAAAAGGACAATAACATTGAATTTGCCTCTGCATCGGGCTATATCCCGGGAACAGACGAAGCCTTTGAAGGACTTTTTACAAATCTTGAAGGTGTGGAAAATCCCAAATACCGTATGCTTTATGAGGCTGTAAGCGATATGTACGGCAAATATACCTTCAAGCCGCTTCCCGTATTTGAAAATTCTTCTGCCGTTCAAAAGGAATTTGACGGCAATGTTACCAATATACTTTCAAAGGCACGGGCAGAATATCAGGCGAGAGTGTCCGCAGGCGAGGATAAAAACACCGTTTTACCGGAGCTTTGTGAAAAGGCGCTCAATGAACTTAAAAGCAAGTATTAAAGGATAAGGAGGAGCAGAAATGAAGCTGCCGCAGATTAAAGCCACTTTGGCGGAAATAAGAACCTCACGAAAAACTAACGAACTGATAGTTCGAGTTTTTCGGAGAACCTTGTTGTGCTTCTCTACAATAAAAAACAGCGGTCTTTCTATGAAAAGAAGACTCGCTGTGTATATTGCTGTGCTTTTGATGCTGTTCCTTGTTGTTATCGGGATTGCACTGAATTTTTTAGGCATTCTCAATATTACGCCGTTTCGTCTGAGAGAAACCTTTCATCGGGAGCTTAAAGAAACGAACTACCGTGCAGAAACCTCTATTGATACAAATGCTGCTCATGCAATTCTGTTTGCAGAGCATCTTTCTAAGGAAACAGAGCATTATCTTGCCGCAAAAAACATAAGCTTTGAAGCTTTGGAAAACAATGCGGCGCTGATTGACGGGCTTGAGGCAGAGGTTTACAATATTGTAGCTGCAAATATGCAGTATGCCGATTGCAGCGGTGCATTCTTTATGCTTAACACGACAGTAAACAGTAAGCTTCCCGAAAAATACCACAGCGGCATTTACCTGAAGTTTTCCTATCTTCACTCAAACAGTATGATAAACCACAAAACATCAATGCTCTACGGCTCGTCTGCCGTTGCAAAGGAATATGGTGCGGATTATTACAACGAATGGCACTTAGAGATGCCGGAGGGCATTTATCACGAGCTTGATGATGTGTTTCATGTTTCAAAGGCAGACTTTAATGACAGCTATGTGCTGACGGGTGTATATCAGATTCCCGGCACGTGGGAAAATGTGAGGTTTTTATGTGTTCCCGTGTTTGACACAAGCGACAAGCTTATCGGTGTATGCGGCTTTGAAATCTCAAGCCTTTATTTCAGCCTGACCTACGAAACACATAATGACGAGTTTGACAACATCATTCACGGTTTATTTACAGAAAGCGAGAAGGATTCATATACCGGGCAGATGTCCGTCAATCATTCGGGGTATTCTCCGTCCGACACAGGCGTAATGACAATAAAGAAGGGCAAAAATCTTGATACCTTTACATACGGAAACGAAACCTTTATCGGTAAGTACGGAGAGATTACACTGGGCAACAGCAAGCATATTTTAACCGTTATGGTTCCCGAAAAGGAATATCAGTCCTTGCTTTCCGAATCGTATATCAGAATGCTTGCG